>NC_013132.1:1722500-1725000 GCF_000024005.1 Chitinophaga pinensis DSM 2588 | reverse complement strand
GTTCGGAATGGGAAGAGGTGAACACCCTTGGCAAAACCACCATAAGATCTTTAGTATGATCTCGTCTTTCAGTCAGCACTATTGCAGCGTTATCCTGACAGAAGACCAATAAGGTAACATATTGGGAAATTGTAATAGTATCACAAAAAAATAAAATTAAAGCTTACGGGCAATTAGTACTACTCGGCTTCGATGTTACCACCCTTACACCTGTAGCCTATCAACGTCGTAGTCTCCGACGGCCCTTAAAAGTAAACTCATCTTGAGGTAGGTTTCACGCTTAGATGCTTTCAGCGTTTATCCTTTCCGTACATAGCTACTCAGCACTGCACCTGGCGGCACAACTGATACACCAGCGGTACGTACGACCCGGTCCTCTCGTACTAAGGTCATGTCCCCGCAATTTACTAACGATCACAACAGATAGGGACCGAACTGTCTTGCGACGTTCTGAACCCAGTTCACGTGCCACTTTAATCGGCGAACAGCCGAACCCTTGGGACCTTCTCCAGCCCCAGGATGTGACGAACCGACATCGAGGTGCCAAACCTCCCCGTCGATATGAGCTCTTGGGGGAGATCAGCCTGTTATCCCCGGAGTACCTTTTATCCTTTGAGCGATGGCCCTTCCATACAGAACCACCGGATCACTTTAGCCAGCTTTCGCTCCTGCTCGGCTTGTCGGCCTCACAGTCAAGCACCCTTTTACTAATGCGCTCTGCGTACGATTACCAACCGTACTGAGGGTACCTTTGCGAGCCTCCGTTACTTTTTAGGAGGCGACCACCCCAGTCAAACTACCCACCAAACAATGTCCTCGTTGCCGAGTTAGACTCTAAACAACAGAAGGTTGGTATTTCAACGTTGACTCCACAACTCCTGGCGAAGCTGCTTCATAGTCTCCCAACTATCCTACACATCTGTTGTTCAAAATCAATGTTAAGTTGTAGTGAAGGTTCACGGGGTCTTTCCGTCCCGTTGCGATTAACCGGCATCTTCACCGATACTACAATTTCACCGAGCTCGTGGTAGAGACAGTGTCCAACTCATTAGACCATTCGTGCAGGTCGGAACTTACCCGACAAGGAATTTCGCTACCTTAGGACCGTTATAGTTACGGCCGCCGTTTACTGGGGCTTCAGTCAGAAGCTTTGGATTACTCCGAACATCCTTCCTTAACCTTCCAGCACCGGGCAGGTATCAGGCTCTATACGTCATCTTTCGATTTTGCAGGGCCCTGTGTTTTTGTTAAACAGTTGGTTGGACCATTTTACTGAGACCGCATCACTGCGGTACGCCTTATCCCGAAGTTACAGCGTCAATTTGCCTAGTTCCTTTACCACGGATCACTCGAGCGCCTGAGGATACTCTCCTCGACTACCTGTGTCGGTTTACGGTACGGGCTGCTATAACCTAACCTTAGAGGTTTTTCTTGGAAGTCTGATTAGGGACATTATCAGCGCGGCCGAAGCTTTGCTGTACTATCGGGTTCATCATCTCGTGCGGATTTTCCTACACAAAATATAACTACTCCCTTTAACGCACTATTCCGTAAGTGCGCAGTCCTTTCACTACTCCGTTACCCCATCGAAATTATAGCAGGTACTGGAATATTCACCAGTTTGCCATCAGCTACGCCTCTCGGCTTTGCCTAAGGACCCGACTAACCCTGATCCGATTAGCGTTGATCAGGAACCCTTAGTCTTACGGCGAATAGGTTTTTCACCTATTTTATCGTTACTTATGCCTACATTTTCTTTTCTAAACGCTCCAGCATATCTCGCGATACACCTTCAATGCAGTTTAGAATGCTCCCCTACCGATATCTACCTAAGTAGAATCCTAAAGCTTCGGTTGTATGTTTGATGCCCGATTATTTTCCGTGCTCAAACCCTCGACCAGTGAGCTGTTACGCACTCTTTAAATGAATGGCTGCTTCCAAGCCAACATCCTGGCTGTTATAGGATTTGAACTTCGTTTGTTCAACTTAACATACGATTAGGGACCTTAGCTGTTAATCTGGGTTATTTCCCTCTCGGCCATGGACCTTAGCGCCCACAGCCTCACTCCCGCAGATATATCATAGCATTCGGAGTTTATTAGGGTTTGGTAGGCGGTGAAGCCCCCTAGCCCAATTAGTAGCTCTACCTCTATGATAACTCTATATACGAGGCTGTTCCTAAAAACATTTCGGGGAGAACGAGCTATCTCTCAGTTTGATTGGCCTTTCACCCCTATCCACAGGTCATCCCATAGCTTTTCAACGCTAATGAGTTCGGTCCTCCAGTTTGTGTTACCAAACCTTCAACCTGCCCATGGATAGATCACAAAGTTTCGCGTCTACCCCTACTGACTTAAACGCTCTGTTAGAACTCGCTTTCGCTACGGCTCCGCAACTTAAGTGCTTAACCTTGCCAGTAAGGAGTAACTCGTAGGCTCATTATGCAAAAGGCACGCCGTCACATATTACTATGCTCCGACCGCTTGTAGGCGCACGGTTT
>NC_013132.1:1715000-1717500 GCF_000024005.1 Chitinophaga pinensis DSM 2588 | reverse complement strand
CCGCAGATATATCATAGCATTCGGAGTTTATTAGGGTTTGGTAGGCGGTGAAGCCCCCTAGCCCAATTAGTAGCTCTACCTCTATGATAACTCTATATACGAGGCTGTTCCTAAAAACATTTCGGGGAGAACGAGCTATCTCTCAGTTTGATTGGCCTTTCACCCCTATCCACAGGTCATCCCATAGCTTTTCAACGCTAATGAGTTCGGTCCTCCAGTTTGTGTTACCAAACCTTCAACCTGCCCATGGATAGATCACAAAGTTTCGCGTCTACCCCTACTGACTTAAATGCTCTGTTAGAACTCGCTTTCGCTACGGCTCCGCAACTTAAGTGCTTAACCTTGCCAGTAAGGAGTAACTCGTAGGCTCATTATGCAAAAGGCACGCCGTCACATATTACTATGCTCCGACCGCTTGTAGGCGCACGGTTTCAGGTACTATTTCACTCTTCTATTCGAAGTGCTTTTCACCTTTCCCTTACGGTACTGGTTCACTATCGGTCTCTAGGGAGTATTTAGCCTTACCAGATGGTGCTGGCAAATTCACACAGGATTTCTCCGGTCCCGCGCTACTCAGGATACTACACGTCCATCAGAATTTCTATCTACAGGGCTATCACCTGCTATGGCCCATCTTTCCAGATGATTCAATTTGATCTGACTTTCTAAAAGTAGTCCTATAACCCCGTGGCAGCACGCCACCACGGTTTGGGCTGGTCCCCGTTCGCTCGCCACTACTTAGGGAATCATTAATTTATTTTCTTTTCCTGCAGGTACTTAGATGTTTCAGTTCCCTGCGTTGGCCTCCTTACGGATAGTACATCTTCAATGTACTGGGTTGTCCCATTCGGAAATCTACGGATGTAACGATCGTTTGCATCTCCCCGTAGCTTATCGCAGCTTACCACGTCCTTCTTCGCCTCCTAGAGCCTAGGCATCCACCATGCGCCCTTATTCGCTTTAAATATCTTCAAAGCTTTTTTGTAATCTACTATTACAATTGATTTTCCCAATATGTCAAAGAACTTGTGCTTCAGTTAAAAACTTCAGCGTAGTTAATGTCCCGGATCCGATCCGTGTGGCGCTTATCGCCTGACATCTGTACTTATTTTAAGAGCTTTTTTCTTTGTCCCGTTTCGCGTCGTTTGCGTTGGGGTTGCAAAGGTAACCATTTTTTCATTATCACCAAATCTTTTCCAAGATTTTTTCATCCTTTTTTCTGATTGCTACTCGCTTATAATTAAGCTTTCATCCTCATCTTTTCAGATGCTATATTGTGTAAAGAACTAATAACTTGATTGTGAATGATAAGCGACCTTTGCCGTATATCCTCATAACTATTGATGACTTTTAACTTAACTGCATAACTTTTCAAGAAAAATGCGCGTCATTTTTAAAAGCGGATGGCAAAGATACAATCTCTTGCCTTTTACAACAAAATTTACCAGATTTATTTTACCGTAAGTGCGGTAGGGATCGGTGTGTGTGGTTGTAGTGAAGATAAAAAAGCCCGGTCTGATTCAGACCGGGACTTCTTTAAATAAATATGGCAGCTACCTACTCTCCCGCATGATTGTGCAGTACCATCGGCCATAAGGGGCTTAACTTCTCTGTTCGGAATGGGAAGAGGTGAACACCCTTGGCAAAACCACCATAAGATCTTTAGTATGATCTTGTCTTTTAGTCAGCACTATTGCAGCGTTATCCTGACAGAAGACCAATAAGGTAACATATTGGGAAATTGTAATAGTATCACAAAAAAAATAAAATTAAAGCTTACGGGCAATTAGTACTACTCGGCTTCGATGTTACCACCCTTACACCTGTAGCCTATCAACGTCGTAGTCTCCGACGGCCCTTAAAAGTAAACTCATCTTGAGGTAGGTTTCACGCTTAGATGCTTTCAGCGTTTATCCTTTCCGTACATAGCTACTCAGCACTGCACCTGGCGGCACAACTGATACACCAGCGGTACGTACGACCCGGTCCTCTCGTACTAAGGTCATGTCCCCGCAATTTACTAACGATCACAACAGATAGGGACCGAACTGTCTTGCGACGTTCTGAACCCAGTTCACGTGCCACTTTAATCGGCGAACAGCCGAACCCTTGGGACCTTCTCCAGCCCCAGGATGTGACGAACCGACATCGAGGTGCCAAACCTCCCCGTCGATATGAGCTCTTGGGGGAGATCAGCCTGTTATCCCCGGAGTACCTTTTATCCTTTGAGCGATGGCCCTTCCATACAGAACCACCGGATCACTTTAGCCAGCTTTCGCTCCTGCTCGGCTTGTCGGCCTCACAGTCAAGCACCCTTTTACTAATGCGCTCTGCGTACGATTACCAACCGTACTGAGGGTACCTTTGCGAGCCTCCGTTACTTTTTAGGAGGCGACCACCCCAGTCAAACTACCCACCAAACAATGTCCTCGTTGCCGAGTTAGACTCTAAACAACAGAAGGTTGGTATTTCAACGTTGACTCCACAACTCCTGGCGAAG
>NC_013132.1:1702500-1705000 GCF_000024005.1 Chitinophaga pinensis DSM 2588 | reverse complement strand
TCGGAATGGGAAGAGGTGAACACCCTTGGCAAAACCACCATAAGATCTTTAGTATGATCTTGTCTTTCAGTCAGCACTATTGCAGCGTTATCCTGACAGAAGACCAATAAGGTAACATATTGGGAAATTGTAATAGTATCACAAAAAAATAAAATTAAAGCTTACGGGCAATTAGTACTACTCGGCTTCGATGTTACCACCCTTACACCTGTAGCCTATCAACGTCGTAGTCTCCGACGGCCCTTAAAAGTAAACTCATCTTGAGGTAGGTTTCACGCTTAGATGCTTTCAGCGTTTATCCTTTCCGTACATAGCTACTCAGCACTGCACCTGGCGGCACAACTGATACACCAGCGGTACGTACGACCCGGTCCTCTCGTACTAAGGTCATGTCCCCGCAATTTACTAACGATCACAACAGATAGGGACCGAACTGTCTTGCGACGTTCTGAACCCAGTTCACGTGCCACTTTAATCGGCGAACAGCCGAACCCTTGGGACCTTCTCCAGCCCCAGGATGTGACGAACCGACATCGAGGTGCCAAACCTCCCCGTCGATATGAGCTCTTGGGGGAGATCAGCCTGTTATCCCCGGAGTACCTTTTATCCTTTGAGCGATGGCCCTTCCATACAGAACCACCGGATCACTTTAGCCAGCTTTCGCTCCTGCTCGGCTTGTCGGCCTCACAGTCAAGCACCCTTTTACTAATGCGCTCTGCGTACGATTACCAACCGTACTGAGGGTACCTTTGCGAGCCTCCGTTACTTTTTAGGAGGCGACCACCCCAGTCAAACTACCCACCAAACAATGTCCTCGTTGCCGAGTTAGACTCTAAACAACAGAAGGTTGGTATTTCAACGTTGACTCCACAACTCCTGGCGAAGCTGCTTCATAGTCTCCCAACTATCCTACACATCTGTTGTTCAAAATCAATGTTAAGTTGTAGTGAAGGTTCACGGGGTCTTTCCGTCCCGTTGCGATTAACCGGCATCTTCACCGATACTACAATTTCACCGAGCTCGTGGTAGAGACAGTGTCCAACTCATTAGACCATTCGTGCAGGTCGGAACTTACCCGACAAGGAATTTCGCTACCTTAGGACCGTTATAGTTACGGCCGCCGTTTACTGGGGCTTCAGTCAGAAGCTTTGGATTACTCCGAACATCCTTCCTTAACCTTCCAGCACCGGGCAGGTATCAGGCTCTATACGTCATCTTTCGATTTTGCAGGGCCCTGTGTTTTTGTTAAACAGTTGGTTGGACCATTTTACTGAGACCGCATCACTGCGGTACGCCTTATCCCGAAGTTACAGCGTCAATTTGCCTAGTTCCTTTACCACGGATCACTCGAGCGCCTGAGGATACTCTCCTCGACTACCTGTGTCGGTTTACGGTACGGGCTGCTATAACCTAACCTTAGAGGTTTTTCTTGGAAGTCTGATTAGGGACATTATCAGCGCGGCCGAAGCTTTGCTGTACTATCGGGTTCATCATCTCATGCGGATTTTCCTACACAAAATATAACTACTCCCTTTAACGCACTATTCCGTAAGTGCGCAGTCCTTTCACTACTCCGTTACCCCATCGAAATTATAGCAGGTACTGGAATATTCACCAGTTTGCCATCAGCTACGCCTCTCGGCTTTGCCTAAGGACCCGACTAACCCTGATCCGATTAGCGTTGATCAGGAACCCTTAGTCTTACGGCGAATAGGTTTTTCACCTATTTTATCGTTACTTATGCCTACATTTTCTTTTCTAAACGCTCCAGCATATCTCGCGATACACCTTCAATGCAGTTTAGAATGCTCCCCTACCGATATCTACCTAAGTAGAATCCTAAAGCTTCGGTTGTATGTTTGATGCCCGATTATTTTCCGTGCTCAAACCCTCGACCAGTGAGCTGTTACGCACTCTTTAAATGAATGGCTGCTTCCAAGCCAACATCCTGGCTGTTATAGGATTTGAACTTCGTTTGTTCAACTTAACATACGATTAGGGACCTTAGCTGTTAATCTGGGTTATTTCCCTCTCGGCCATGGACCTTAGCGCCCACAGCCTCACTCCCGCAGATATATCATAGCATTCGGAGTTTATTAGGGTTTGGTAGGCGGTGAAGCCCCCTAGCCCAATTAGTAGCTCTACCTCTATGATAACTCTATATACGAGGCTGTTCCTAAAAACATTTCGGGGAGAACGAGCTATCTCTCAGTTTGATTGGCCTTTCACCCCTATCCACAGGTCATCCCATAGCTTTTCAACGCTAATGAGTTCGGTCCTCCAGTTTGTGTTACCAAACCTTCAACCTGCCCATGGATAGATCACAAAGTTTCGCGTCTACCCCTACTGACTTAAACGCTCTGTTAGAACTCGCTTTCGCTACGGCTCCGCAACTTAAGTGCTTAACCTTGCCAGTAAGGAGTAACTCGTAGGCTCATTATGCAAAAGGCACGCCGTCACATATTACTATGCTCCGACCGCTTGTAGGCGCACGGTTTCA
>NC_013132.1:1500000-1700000 GCF_000024005.1 Chitinophaga pinensis DSM 2588 | reverse complement strand
TTTTTCATTTCTACCAAATCTTTTTTGAAAATTTATTTTTAGCAATCGTTTTAGCAACGATTCTTTAAAACTCAACACCATCGCCACTTTGGGCGATCGGTATCTATTCAGAAAAGAGAGAAATTCAGTACTTGAGAAGAGCTTTTTCCGCGTCTCGTTCTATCGAAACGGGATGCAAAGGTAGGAGTTTTCTGTTCTCTACCAAATCTTTTTTAAAAGACAACTGTGACGATTATATTAATTATATAATTATCAATTGATTAGGTGCAATATTTTTTATTGCACCTTGTCCGCTAACATCCCCTCCGGATAAGCTACCTTCATCAAAAACAATCCCTGCGGCGGTACCGCGAAATCAGCATTCACACAATTACGGCTTTCTATCGCCTCTCTGAAACCATCCATCGTCAGCTTCCCCCGCCCTACTCTCAACATCGTACCTACCATTCCCCTCACCATACCTCTTAAAAAACGATTCGCCGTCACTCTATATACGATACGGTCCTCTCCCACTTCCCACTCCGACGACATGATATTACAGTTGTATGTCTTCACCTGTGTATTCCGCTTGGAAAACGTCATGAAGTTCTCGTACTCTCTCAACACACTAGCCGCTTCATGCAACAGCTCCGGATGCAACGTATACGGGAAGAAATAACCCCTGTCCCTCATAAACGGATCCTTCTCCATATATAAGGTATACTCATAAGAGCGACTCAATGCCGCAAACCTCGAATGCGCGTCATCCGCTACACGGTATATATTACGCATCACCACATCCGGTGGCAATATCGCATTCACCTTATAGAGAAACTGCGGATGCAATGGCTGCTCCATATCAAAATGCAGGAAGTTCTGCCTTGCATGTACACCCGCATCTGTACGACTGGAACCTGTCGTTACTATAGCTCCTCTCATTAATGTACTGATAGCATGATCAATAACCGACTGCACCGTCTCCACATTATCCTGAATCTGAAAACCACCAAAGCTGGTACCCTTGTATGCTACCTCTATAAAGTATCTCATATTTACTAATTGCGAACCGCGAAGGTAAGGCGCAAAAACAAAAAGGTCACAAAGTTGCTTTTATACAACCCTGTGACCTTCCTGTTGGTTAGTCAGTTTATTATCTGTGTAACATCGCTTTGAAACGTCCTCTGTAGTATTTATCAGACAGGAGATTTTCCATTCCGGGAAACTCGTCTGAATGATACGCTTTAGGGTAAGCCTGATCCAGTAAGCGATATTTAGAATCGTCATTGCTCATTAACTGTACCATAGTCCTGATCTGAGCCGACTCCAGGCAATAACCTTTTGTCTGCTTACGGAAAGATTCTATCATCGCGTCGTCATCCTTCGCGGCTGCAAATTTCTTCAGCACTTTCCTGAACGTCTCATCATCCATCACCTTCCCGCAATCAGAATTGATCATTTTCAGCCCAGCAGCAGATTTTGTGTCAGTCACCGGTTCTGTTACAGGAGCAGCTACAGCGGGTGTCACTTCTTCCACCTCTTTTTTCTTCTTTCTATCCTTTTTGCTTTCTTTAGGATGATCAATAGACAGATCACTTACTGCATAACCTGTCGGATCATTCACTACATTATTAGGACGCTCTGATGTATCTATTGTATCAATCTTCTCAGCAAGTTTACTACGCTTCTTCTTTTTAGTTCCTGCTGCCGGATCTTCTACCGGAATTGCCACAGGTGCTGGTGCAGGCGTTTCAGTCGTTGCTGCCGGCACCGGGGTTCCTGCTGGTGGCGCCTGATGACCACCTGTATCCATAAAGTCTATAAAAGCCGGATCATCTGCTTTCTTCTTACGCGACTTCTTATCTCTCTTTGATGATCCCTCTTCTTTAACGGGTTCAGCTGGCATTGTAGCACGGGCTGGTTCTGTTGCCGGAGCTACCGCCGGAGTATCCTGTACGGGCGCAGGCGCCGGTGTTGTCTCTGTCGTTGCCTGCGGAACACTTGCTGATTCAGTAACTGTTCCTTTATTCTCTTCAGCCAGTATTGCACTAGCCAGTTGCTGTTCTTCTTCTGTCAGCGGCTCACGTTCACGTCTTTTCCTCTTCTTCTTCGGCGCTTCAGTCGCCACTTCCGCTGGTACTACCTTCTTAGCACTGTCTACAGGCGCAGCTGCCGTTACCGGCGCTTTAGGCTGTTCCAGTTCTACCTCATCCGGACGATCATCACTCACTACTTTATCAAGCGCCTGAGAGAATTTATTCGTCTGTTTAGCCGGAGGTGGCGTGACCGGATTTACCGGACGGGTACCTGGTCCTACTGTTGCACCTGACTTTGCTGTGAAAGTAGAATCAAGGTCTTTCTTAAGAGAAGCCATCATCTGCTGGTTCTTCTGTTCATCAGAAACAACCGGTACTGGTGGTGCTGGTACCAATGTCGTATCCGCCGCTGTTGTCGCAGGCGACGTTGTCACCTCCGGTGCCGGCGTTGCTGCTGCCACTTCTGCCACCGGAACCGGGGCAGGTGTCTGTTCAGTAGCTACAGGCGCATCCTGGGCAGGTGCTTCCGCAGCTGCTACCGCTTCCTTAGACTTACCTGTTGATGGCCTGGTCACTGCAAACGTCTGCAGATTAAACAGGGCATATCCCCTGTCACCATCCTGCTTCAACAGAAATCCCTGATCGGCAGGACCGGTAATACGTAACTGGTACTCACGCTCAGGCGCATCACTCTTAGCCAGACCAATACGCAGAGAAGCTGTACCGGCAGGCATTTTGGAAAGTATGAGATACCCCTTGTCTGAAGACGGGAGCAACTTACCATCATATCTAACATAAAAAGGCTGGGATCTTTCACTTTGTATATACACAAAATACTGCTGATCCTGGGCCGACATATGTAATGCCATCCCAAGGAAGAACAAAGTGAAAAAAGATCTCTTTAAAAATTGCAGCATACACATTACTTAAATAACTACGAATGACGGACGAGTCCGTCATTCCTGATCGCTTTATATTGATTTAATAATTACAAAATCTATTCCAAGATAACCAGTACCTCTCCTTTCTCCACCGCCGTACGCTCTTTTACTTTTACCTCTTTTACTACTGCATCTGTCGCGGCCTTAAAGACATTCTCCATTTTCATCGCCTCCAGTATCAATACCGGATCACCTTTCTTTATCGATTGCCCTGGTTCTACCAGTACTTTCAGTACCAATCCCGGCATAGGCGCCTTCAGATCATTTACTTTCCGGCTCAACGCATCTTTCATCCCCATCTCCGCCAGCAACTGATCGATTGGTTCTTCTATGGCCACCTCGTATTCCTGCTGATCTATTATAATAGTGACCGTTTTTGTATCCCGGTCTATCTTGGCTACCTGCGCTATATAGCTCTTCCCATTCAATATAACACTATGATTACCACCTGGTAATGATATCCCCGACCAATTCACCGGCTGTTCATCACAGGAAACTGCATACTTATCTGTTGCGACTTTAAACGACAGATCGCCATTCACAATAGCTTTTATCATAACATGGTTTTAGCTGTATCGGAACAAAAATAACATTTTTAAACACTTACCGGGCGGGGGCTTTGCGAATGATCCCGAATAATAGCCAATTATCATGATTTGTTTAATATTAACAGCCCGAATAACAATTATTTGTGATAAATCCTGTTAATTCGTGGCAAAAAATAGTTAATAATCATGTTCAAACCTTTGAAGCACACGCTTAAAAGTGTACTGTTAGCAGGTCTTACCGGTATATTTTATTATACGCCAGCCGCTGCTCAACAGGCCCCTTCACAACAAGAAGATCCCGCCCTCAAAATCTACCGCGCCACCGCTACAAAAGTGCATGACCTGACGCACACTAAACTGGATGTTCGTTTCGATTATGCCAAAAGGTACTTATTCGGTAAAGCATGGCTCACGCTGAAGCCTCACTTTTATACCACCGACTCTCTTACCCTCGACGCTAAAGCAATGGATATCAAACAGGTAGCCATCGTAAAAGCAGGCAAGAACGTGCCGCTGAAATTCAGCTATGACAGCTTACAGCTGCATATTGCGCTGGATAAACCTTACCAGAGAACAGAATCATTTGTTATCTATATAGATTACGTAGCCCGTCCGGAAGAAGTAAAATCTGAAGGCAGCTCCGCTATCACCGACGCCAAAGGTCTGTATTTTATCAACCCTGACAGTGCTGTCGCCAACAAACCGGTACAGATCTGGACACAGGGTGAAACAGAATCCAGTTCTGCCTGGTTCCCTACGATAGATCGTACTTACCAGAAGACCACGGAAGAAATCAGTATCACCGTTGATAAGAAATATGCCACCCTTTCCAATGGTAAACTGGTTAATCAGAAAAATAACCCTGACGGCACCCGTACCGATAACTGGAAAATGGACCTCCCTCACTCTCCTTACCTGTTCATGATGGCTGTGGGCGACTTCGCCATCATCAAAGACCAGTGGAAAGGTAAAGAGGTGAACTACTATGTGGAAAAGGCATATGCACCTTATGCGAAAGCCATCTTCGGTAACACCCCTGAAATGATGACCTTCTACTCCAAGCTCCTGGGTTATGACTACCCATGGGTAAAATACTCTCAGGTTGTCGTAAGAGACTACGTTTCCGGCGCGATGGAAAATACCACCGCTACCATACATGGCGACTTCCTCCAGAAAACTGACAGGGAACTCCTGGATAACAACAACTATAACGAAGCGGTAGTGGCACACGAACTGTTCCACCACTGGTTTGGTGACCTGGTGACTGCTGAGTCCTGGAGCAACCTGACCCTGAACGAATCTTTTGCCGACTACAGCGAATACCTGTGGATGGCTTATAAATATGGTAAAGACGCTGCGGATGATCATGCCTACAAAGCCATGCAGAGCTATGAGAAATTTGCCCAGTACTCCGGCGACAGAGACCTGGTGCGTTTCCACTACCATGATAAAGAAGACATGTTCGACGCGATCAGCTACCAGAAAGGTGGCCGTATCCTGCACATGTTACGTAATGTAGTAGGTGACAGCGCCTTCTTTAAATCGCTGAACCTCTACCTGAAAACAAACGCTTTCAAATCTGCTGAAGCGCAGCAGCTCCGCCTGGCTTTTGAAGAAGTAAGCGGTCAGGACCTGAACTGGTTCTTCAACCAGTGGTATTATGGCCAGGGTTATCCTGTGCTGGATATCAAGTCCACCTTTAATGAGGCTAATAAAACTGTTACCGTTACCGTAGAACAGCAACAGGGAGGCAATAAGATCTTCCAGTTACCGGTAGCGATCGATATCTATGCTGGTGGTAAGAAGGTACGTCACCAGGTTACTATCTATGATAAAACAAGCACTTTCACCCTGCCTTGCGCTACCAAACCGGATCTGGTGAACTTTGACGGTGATAAAGTACTGCTGGCAGAAAGAAAAGAGCACAGAGATATCAACAGTTATATCTTCCAGTATGCACATGCTCCTGAATATCTGGACCGTCGCGAAGCGATCGAAGCTTGTCTGAAAGAGCAGAGCACAACCCCTGCTGCCCTGAAAGTAGTGGTGGCTGCCCTGAAAGATAAATTCTACGGTCTGCGTGCAATGGCAATCAGTGGGCTGAAACTGTCAGATCCAGTGGTGAAAGAAGCTTCTTTTGCTACCTTACAGGAACTGGCGAAGAAAGACGATAATTCAACAGTGCGTGCAGCGGCCCTGGGTCAACTGGGTTCCCTGAAAGATCCTGCACTGGCGCCTGTATTTGAAGCTGCAGTAAAAGATCGTTCTTATGCTGCTGCCGGCGCTGCCCTGGAAAGCCTGAGTGTATTGAACCTGGACAAGGCTTATACCCTGGCAAAACAGATGGAAGCTGATTCCAAAGGTGCACTGAGCAACGCGATCACTACCGTATATGCACAGAAAGGTAATGAAAGCGATGTAGCCTTCTTTGCGAAGACATTCAACGAAACCAGCGGACAGGATAAACTGGAAGCTGCGATCCAATACCTCTCTATCCTCAGCATTGTGGATAATACAGATCAGGTATTGCAGGGTGTGGAAGACATCAAAAAGATGGCCCTTATGTTCAACAACAAGATGGTCAATAACTACCTGGTTAATATGCTGCAACCTATCGCCAAAAACAAAGAAGAAAAAGCTGCGCTTGCTACGCCTGATAAAAAGACCGCTTTGCTGAAACAAAGTGAGTTTATGAAGAAAGTAGCCTCCGAGTTAAAGAACTAATTAATAAAAAAGCGTCTGCCATATAGCAGACGCTTTTTTATAATGCTTTCCGGAGATTATCCTAATCCCACCTCCGAATGCCGTTCCGGGATCTCAATATCCTGAAATCCTTTCTTCAGCAACCAGTTACGGAAAATAGTCTGTACCTCATATTCGCCATGTACCAGGAATAACTTCTTCACTTCTCTCGGATCCTGGCAGGACAACCACTGACTCAGATCTTCATAGTCACCGTGCGCACTCATGGAACGGATCACACCCACATCAGCTCTTACCTCGTAACGGGTACCATAGATAGATACCTCCTTCGCTCCCCGCATCAGACGGCCACCCAGTGATTGCGGCTCACAATAACCAACGATCAGGATCGTATTTCTGCTATCATTGATATTATTGGCAATATGGTGTTTCACCCTGCCCGCTTCCGCCATACCTGATGCGGAGATGATTACACAGGGCGCTTCCCGGAAGTTCAGCGCCTTGGATTCATCCACCGTACTGATATAATGCAGACCAGGGAAGTCAAACGGATCGTCGTCCCTTTCCAGTAATTTCTTTACCGTCTTGTTAAAGGTTTCCGGATGGTGTCTTACTACATCGGTTGCCTCCCTGGACAGCGGACTATCCACAAAGATGTCCACCTTTGGCAATTTACCATCCAGTTCTGCCCTGTTTAGGGCATATAATAGTTCCTGTGTACGGCCTACACTGAAAGCCGGTATGATCAGCTTTCCCTTTTTCACCTTACAGGTATCGTGTATATATTTTATCAGGAGATCGTCTGAAGGAGCCGCTTCTGCGTGCAGAGTACTGCCATAGGTCGATTCCATCAGGATATAATCCGCCTGTGGAAATACATCCGGAGAACGGAGTATGGCATCATTATAACGACCGATATCTCCACTGAAAGTAATCTGTGTGGTCTTGCCATTCTCTGTTATACGCAGGTGTACCGCTGCACTACCGATAATATGACCGGCGTCTGTAAAGTATACCTCCACATTATCATCCACCTGGAACCATGTATTGTAGTTCACCTTTTTCAGCGCATTGATACTTTTCTTTGCATCATCGATGGTATACAGAGGTGTTATCTCCGGTTTACCTTCCTTGCGTAATTTCTTATTGGTAAACTTTGTATCGTCTTCCTGGATCTTTGCAGAGTCTAGCAGCAGAATCTCCGTCAGATCTTTGGTAGCAGGTGTACAGTAAATAGTCCCTTTAAAGCCTCTTTTCACTAACAAAGGGATCAGTCCTGAGTGATCTATATGCGCATGAGAAAGAATCACATGAGTCACGCTGGCTGCGTCAAATCCGAATTCTTCATTCATCGCATCCGTCTCTCTTCCCATACCCTGGAACATACCGCAGTCCAGTAAGATCCTTTTACCATTTGTGAGAGAAATGAGGTGCTTTGATCCGGTAACCGTACGTGCGGCGCCGTGAAATGCAATTTTCATGTGGTGATATTGAAGAATGAACTGTAATGGTATATGTACTCAAGCCTTGCCCTTAAAGGACCAGGTAATAGCAAACGAGGCAATTACTGTGCCATCGTGGCTTCTGCCGATGCTGTTAACCGTAACTGTTTCCGGTTCGCCGCTGGCGGCCGTACGTGCGATTGCATCTCTGAGAATAGCTCCTTCCTCAAAGGTAAACCAGGTCTTAGCAGTCGCTTTTTTCATAAAGCTGGCCTGCATACCAGTCACCAGCATCGATACACGTTTGGGGGTTGCGCCTCTGACATACATCATGGCCGGTAAGCCGGTGCTCATTTCGGCGGCCATGCCCAGGCAGGCAAAATAGGTGGAGCGAAAGGGGTTCTGAGATAACCACCTGAAGGGTATAACTGTCACACACCCCGTTTCCGTCAGCTGTTTCAGGCGGACGCCTGATAGCCAGGCGATAGGCAGTTTCCAGAACAGATACAGGGAAAACCTGAAGGGCTGTCCGGCAAAACGCATAAACGCCAGGGCAGCTGGTGGAAAAGGGGTGTGCTCCATATCGGACTTATTGATTGGTATAAAAAGCAGGATTCAGTGCCTGTGGCGACCATTGTTTCAGCATATCTGCGACTTTCTTTTTATCATAACCATCTGCATCTTCCAGCAAGCCGGTATTCTGCGTATGCAGGCGATTGCCTTTTGCGTCCAGCACTAAAAGCACCGGAAAACCAAAACGCTGCGGATATCCCAGTTGCTGCAGGAGTCGCAGGTTTTTGTTTTCCTTGCTATAGTTCAGGTAGTAGATCACATAGTTATTTTCTGCCTGGGAGAGCAGGGTGGTATCTTCGTGCAACATCTTGTAAAAGCGTTTACACCAGATACACCAGTTACCGCCTACTTCAATCAGGATATGCTTATTCTGCGCCGCTGCCTGCTGTTGTGCCTTGGCCAGATCAGCCGCAGCATCGGCAGCAGGGTTATAAATATGTTCAAGGTCCAGGTGTTGCTTTTCCTGTGCATACGTCACGCCAGCACTCAACATTATCAGCAAAGCAGGGAGCCACAAATATTTTTTCATAAGCCGGATAGGATGTTTTACAGTGATTGTACATACTGGTAGATGGATGCCTGCGCATTAACGGGCGCGGCTCCTGCCACCGGTTCTATTTCAATATTATGGATGTTCGCATCAAGTCTGACCGCATTGGTATTATCAGCCAGCTGTAAACGGATAATTTCCTTCAGTTGCTGTTGTAATGCCGGATCATAGATCGGGAAGACCACTTCAATACGCCTGTGGAGGTTACGGTTCATCCAGTCGGCAGAACCCATATATACCTCTTCATTACCGTTATTATGGAAAATAAAGACCCTGGCATGTTCCAGGTAGCGGTCCACGATACGGCGTACCCTTATATTACTGCTTTCCGGCTGATCGGGCACCAGGCAGCAGATACTACGCACAATCATATCGATCTCCACTCCTTCCTGGCTGGCAGCATACAGGCTCGCAATCATTTCCTTTTCCTGGAGGTTATTCAGTTTGATGGTGATCTTAGCAGGCTTACCGGCACGGGCGTTTTCAATTTCCCGGTTGATCAGCTGTTTGAAACGGGCCATCATGTTAAACTGGGCTACCAGCAGGTGATTAAAGGTCAGGTAGCTGTATTTGACCGGTTGTTCCCTTGCCTGCAGGTACAGGAACAGCAGCTCCAGTTCCTGTGTCATACCCGGGTGAGCGGTCATGAGCACATGGTCAGTATAGAAACGGGCCGTACTTTCATTGAAGTTACCCGTAGCCATCAGACCTGCATAATCCCACTGGTATCCACGACGGCGTTTTACCAGGGCGATCTTCGCATGTACTTTCAGTCCGGGAATGCTGTAGATGATCTTTACGCCTGCCGCCTTCATCTTCTTTGCCCATCGGATATTGTTCGCCTCGTCAAAGCGGGCTTTCAACTCCACGAATACCGTTACCTGCTTCCCGTTATGCGCGGCACTGATCAGTGCATTGGCAATCTGGGAGCTGGAAGCGATACGATACAGTGTGATGTAAATTTCCTGTACCGAAGGATCTACTGCAGCTTCATTGAAGAAGCGCAGGATATAGTCATAACGCTGGTAGGGCGCGTGCAGGAGAATATCCCGCCTCATGACTTCTTCCAGCAAACGAGGTGTATTCTCCAGTGAGGATTCCGGCAGGGAAGACTGCTTAGGGTAAGCAAATGCGGGGGACTTTACCGGCATAGGCAGATCGGCCAGGTCCTTCAGGTTATGATACCTGCCGCCTTCTACCATCTCTTCCGGCAGTATATGGAAGTAAACGGCCAGCAGTTTCCGCAAGGCCAGTGGCATCGCGGCGTCAAACAGGAAACGGGTAGGGATACCCAGCTCACGTTTGACAATCATGGTTTCCACCTGCTCCAGGATATCGTTAGCCAGCTCATTCATATCCGTCTCTGCATCCCTGGTGATCTTGATACTATAACATCCGTTCACCGTATAACCCGGGAAAAGAAAGCCGATATTATCCCTGATCACGTCATCCAGCATCGCAATGTAATAGACATTGTCCAGGGCTGGCAGTTCTATAAAACGGGGCAGTACGGCACTCGGGATATTCACCAGTGCATACTGCTGCATATCAGGAGCGCTATCTTCCGTCACAGACACCACGAGGTATAACTGGTTATTCTCCAGGAATACTTCTTCCGGCTTCTTTCTACGCAACCAGAGTGGCTGCAGGAAGCTGAGCACACGGGTCAGGAAATATTCCCGCAGGTGCTCATGGTGTTGTGTATGGATAGGTTCGTTGTAGTAGAGATGTATGTTATAACTTCCAAGGGCTGGTAACAGCTGTCCGGTCAGGGTCTGTCCGAACACGCCCAGCTGCCGGTTGATCTCTTCCTGTATAGCGGGCAGGGTATCCGGAGAAATGATCTCCTCTCCGGCGGCAGCCGGATTATTATCCAGTACTTTATTCACAGCCAGCACTGCCGGCATACGTACTCTAAAGAATTCATCTAGGTTGGAGGAGAAGATAGAGAGGAACTTAATCCGTTCGTACAAAGGCACTTTCTCGTCTCTTGCCATACACAGTACGCGGTAGTTGAACGACAACCAGCTCAGGTCGCGGTCATATAACGGTACATTCATAGAAATCGTCTTGTTACTCATGCTTAGTTCTTCACCGGAAAAAATAATGCTGCTATCAGGAACGCTGCCACGGAGATGATCAGTCCGAACATAAAGATGTTATAAGCAATACGCAGCTGTTTATACTTCTTACCAAGCACCACACCCAGGTGATAGATATCCTGGATCATGCTGCCATATACATATTCGTTATCTTTCATCATCTCGGTCATCCCCCAGCTGTATTCTTCCAGGGACATCTTATGGAAGTTACCGAAGAACAGCAGGTTGGTCTTTTTACTGTCAATATCCGCTTTGGTGAATTTACCTACGTTGATATTAGGACGAGTAGCCAGTACGGAGAAGATGATGGTCAGTACACCGGTCATTAAAAAGATGAAGGCAGGTATAATCAGATTAGGGTAATCTTCCAGTCTTCTGAACAACACGCCTAATATCACGGAGATGATGATGGAATTCACCGATATCATGATATGTGCTTTGCTGTCGGCCATGGAGCTGAGGCGGATATGATTGGTGGACGTAGTACGGAACATGGTTTCCACTCCTCTTCCCGGCTTCGCTTCTTTCTCCTTATCCTTTTTCTTGTCTTTCTTCTTTTCTTCTGCGGTGGTCACGGTCGCATCAGGCACGACTACAGCTACTGCTGCTTCTACAGGCGCATCTTCAGCAGCATGTTTTGCTGCTTTTTCTTTTTTGTGTGCCTTTTCTTCCTGTTTTTCGAGTTTACTTTTCAATTTGGCGATGTTCTCGTCTTTCTGTTGTTGCAATAATGCCTTACAATAGGCGGTAAAGTAGTGATGTGATTCCTGGAGTCGCAGCGAGCCGGCATTCCATACGGCGCCCGGTATCTCTCTGCCGCTGTAGAGTTCCATTTCCTGTCTCAGCAGACGGGACCTGTCTCTGAACTCCTTGGTACCGAGGTGGAAAAGGTCTGCATCACATACAATTTCTTCCAGCAGGTTCTTCGGATGCTGTGGCATTTTGGTAGCCATGATACAGCCGGTCACCTGTTGTTGTACATCTTCTGGAATCTGTTGTACATTTAAGAACGCTCTTGCCATCTCTGCGCCCTTTTCCTCGTGCATTTTCGTTTCTCCCATCAGGTAGCCAAGGTCATGAAACCAGCAGGCCACACATACAATCAGCAGGTCGTTATCTGCGAGCCGGTAATGCGCTGCAATCTGCTGTGCTGCTGCAACTACCAGCTTTGTATGTTCTAAATTATGATAGACCAGGTTAGGGTGAGGATGTTCCTGGTATTGCTTTGCAACATATGTTTCTGCTGCTTCTATGATTAATCCTGTGTGCATAAGCCTTAGTTAAAAAAGCAAAACTGAGATCAGCAAGTTACTGCATTTTTAAGTTAATTTTATTCTGCAAATAAGCAATACGAAATACAGCGGATATCCAGTCCGTTGTGTTTTTGCATTGAATATTAACCACTCATCTATGCAAGTAAGATATATTGCGTTCTTTTTTCTGTTCTTGTCCTGTAATGCTTTCAATCAGGAAGATAAACAATATAGCTCTCCAAAGGGTTATAACCTTGCAGAACCTACCCGTTACCGTGTACGGCAGTCCATGCAGGAAATCTCCGGGATTGTACTGGCTCCGGACGAACACCATATCATGGCGATCAATGACGAGGAGGGCAAGATCTACTCTATCGACCTGGATACTGAAAAGCCCTACCCAACTTCCAAGTTTGACAAAAGCGGCGACTACGAAGATCTCGCGACTACAGGTAACGACTGGTTTGTATTAAAGAGTAACGGACACCTGTACCAGGTGCATGGCATGTTTACTGACACCGCCGACGCTACGCATTACAAACTATCTATCCCCGGCAAAAGGGAATTTGAAAGCCTCTATTTTGATGCAAGAAACAACAGCCTGGTAGCTATCTGCAAAGCCTGTGAAGAAGACAAGAGAGAGGGCTTTACTTCCGCTTACCGGTTCCAGCTGAACACCATGGAGTATGACACCGCACCTGCATTCCGTATCAATGTAGCTGAGATTGCAAGACTCACCGGTGGAGATGTAGGGCATTTCAAGCCTTCAGGAGCCGCCGTTCATCCCATTGAAAATCGCCTGTACATCGTATCTGCGGTCAATCGTATGCTGGTCATCACTGACCTCGACGGCAAAGTACAGGAGGCTTATAATCTACGACATCGCAGATTCGCGCAGCCTGAAGGGATCTCCTTCACTGCCAATGGCGACATGTACATATCTAACGAAGCGGTAGACGAGGCGCAGGCCAATATTCTGAAATTTAAGTACAACTCATCACGATGATTAGCATTTTACCAAAAGCAAGACACCTTTTACCCCTTCTATTCCTGCCATTGCTATCTCAGGCACAGATGACAGATGACAGTCTCGCACGCAGAATAATCCTGATCGGCGATGCCGGGGAACTGCATAAAGACGGTCATAACCCTGTTATCGATGCCGTGAAACAACGCATCAACCTCCAGGATGCCAGAAATACCGTATTGTTCCTGGGCGATAACGTATACCCGCTCGGCTTACCCGATGCAGGCGCCGCAAGATATGACGAGGCCAGACAAATACTTGACTACCAGGTAGGACTGGTGAAAAATACTGCCACACAAGCCATCTTTATCCCTGGTAACCATGACTGGAAACGGTCAAAACCAGATGGATGGCAGACGGTGATCAATCAGCAGCTGTATATAGATTCCTTACAACTGCCTAACGTCAACTTCCTGCCGAAGGATGGTTGTCCCGGACCGGAAGAAGTACATCTCGATAACAACACCACCCTCATCATTATGGATACTGAGTGGTGGCTGTTCCCTTACCAGAAACCCGGTTCCGAATCTTCCTGCGATACCAAAACCCGGGAAGAAGTACTGGCAGAAGTCAGCGACATCGTGAGCCGTAACAGAAATAAACTGATCATATTCGCGGCACACCATCCTTTCAGAAGTTATAGCGTACATGGTGGCTATTATACCATCAAGCAGCATATCTTCCCTTTCACTGATCTGAAAAAGAACCTGTACATCCCATTACCGCTGATCGGATCTATCTATCCGATCACGCGTGGCGTGTTCGGTACGCCGGAAGATATTCCCAATCCGGTCTATCAGTCAATGATCAGAGGTATTGAAGCAGCGATCAAACCACATGGACCGGCCATCTTCGTATCCGGCCATGATCATACCCTGCAGCTCATTAACGACGATCAGAACTTCTATGTCGTAAGTGGCTCAGGTGCGAAGGAAAACCGTGTAAAAAAAGGCAGCAAGTCTTTATACGCCAGCAATGAAAACGGTTATACGGTACTGGAGATCTCCAAAAGCGGTCATGTAGAAGTGAAGTACTACACTATCGATAAGACAGATGGTCCTTCCTACGCACAACAACTGTTTAGTTTACAGGACGTTCGTTCCAGCACCATTGCTAATACAAGTCCTTCCGCCAGTCAGTTACCGCCTACTGTCTCCATGGCAGCAGATTCACAGTATATCAACAAAACCGGTTTCCATTACTGGCTGATGGGCCGCAACTACCGGAATGTATGGGCAACGCCGATGGACTTACCGGTACTGGACCTGAATAAGGAACAAGGGGGTATGAAGATCCTGAAACGTGGCGGCGGGATGCAGACCATGTCCCTGCGACTGGAAGATAAAAAAGGGACTGAATGGGTACTCCGCTCCCTGAAGAAATATCCCGCGAAAGCGGTACCCGAAGCATTACGTGAAACGATCGCCAAAGATGTCGTACAGGACCAGATCTCAGCGGCCAATCCTTATGCTCCTATGGCTGTCGGTACATTAGCGGATGCGGCAGGTGTTCATCATACTAATCCTAGATTTGTATATCTGCCGAAAGATACCGTACTGGGTGTCTACGCTAACACATATGGAGATGACGTGTATCTCTTCGAGGAAAGAGAGCCGGATGTAAAAGGTAAAACCCTGAATACACCGAAGCTGCTTGAACAGATACAGGGCGACAATGATAACACCGTTAACCAGGCAGCCGTACTGAATGCACGTTTGCTGGACTGGCTGATGGCCGACTGGGACCGTCATGACGACCAGTGGAGATGGGGAGCGGAAAAGAGCAAAAAAGCAAAAACACAGGTATACTTCCCGATTCCACGTGACCGCGACCAGGCATTCTTTGTGAATGAAGGCTTTTTGCCGCGTGTCGCTTCCAGGAAATGGGCCTTGCCTAATATCCAGGGCTTCCGTCCGAAGATCAGATATATCGAAGGACAAAACCCTACGGCGCAACCATTTGACCGTTCTTTCATGAACGAACTGAGTGAGCAGGAATGGAAAGACATTTCCCATGCTTTCGTACTGCGTATGACAGATACTGTTATCAGGAATGCCGTTAACCAGTTCCCTGACAATATCAGATCACAGGTAGGTGAACGTGTATACACCACCCTGAAAGCACGTCGTGACATACTGGAAAAAGAAGCCCTTCAGTTCTACAGCTTCATTTCCAAACATGTAGAAATAGTAGGCACTAAAAAAGATGAGTTATTCACTATTGAGCGCCAGCCGGAAGGAAAAATAGACGTTGCTGTTACCAAGATCAATAAAAAAGGAGAACTGGAACAAACGATCTATCATCGCCTGTTTGATCCGAAAGACACCCGTGAGATCAGGATCTTTGGTCTGGGTGGCGAGGACAAATATGTTGTAAAAGGTGATAACGGCTCTCCTATCAGGATTCGCGTCATCGGTGGCAGGAATGTGGATACTTATGTGGACAGCACCGGCAGTCATGCAGGTAAACGTATCCGTATCTATGACCTGGCCAACAGGAAAGATAGTTTTGATATGCATGGCAATGACAGACGTATCCTGTCTTCCAATCCTGACAACATCCGTTACGAGCGCACCTTCTTCCGTTACCAGTATAATAAACTGATGCCATTGGCTTCTGCAGCCTTTAACCAGGATGATGGATTGTCACTGGGAGCAGGTTTCCAATATACCACACAGGGCTTCCGCAAACGTCCGTTTGCTACCAGACACACCTTACTGGCAGGACATTCCCTGGGTACCAATGCATGGCAATTCCGCTACTTTGGTGAATTCACCGATGCGATCGGCAACTCTGATCTTACCATTGCCGCGAATGTAAAAGCGCCTAACAATACAGTAAACTTCTTTGGTTTCGGCAACGAATCTGATTTTGATAAATCACTGGGTATCCGGTATTACCGTACCCGTTTCAGCCTGTATAATGTAGAGCCTTTACTGAATACCAAACTGTCGCAGAACGTAGAACTGTATTACGGTCCGTCCTTCACCTATTACACACTGGATAAGGATGAAACTGTAGGCCGTATCACTGCAGATTTCCCTAAAAACGGACTGGATTCTCTCTCTGTATTCCAGTCAAAAACATATGCTGGTTTACGTTTAGGTTTAAAGATTGATACCCGTGACAACAACCTGATCCCAACAAGGGGTATCAGCTGGAATACTTCTGTGTATGGTAGTCAGGGACTGAATGCACAGAACAAGAATTATCTGCAGTTACAGAGTGACCTGAGTATTTATACTAATTTCCATGTACCGACCAGCGTCGTATTGGTGACCCGTTTTGGTGCTAATAAGATCTGGGGAGATTATGAATATTTCCAGGCAACTACCCTGGGTGGTGTACAGAACCTGAGAGGTTACCGTAATGCCCGTTTCAGTGGTAATGCTTCCGTATACAATAACATCGAGTTACGTATCAAATTATTTGACTTCCGTTCTTATCTGTTCCCTGCCAGTGTGGGTCTGATCGCGTTCAATGACGTAGGTCGTGTATGGTACCAGAGCCAGAAATCAAGTGCATGGCACGATGGTTATGGCGGAGGTATCTATTTTACCCCTGCTAACCTGGTGGTATTGTCTGCGGTGGTAGGTCGTTCCGAAGAAGGTATATTACCTTATATTACTTTCGGATTCAGGTTCTGATATCCGGATTGATGTAAAGTCAGATGCCGTTTTGATATTTGTTATCCTTCGTTCATCTTTCGTTCACGCAACGAAGGATTAATGAAGGATAATAAATATCAAAACGGCATCTAAGCTTTATAGAAACTACATGCTCAATTAGTCCATATTCACTTTCACGCGTAATGCCCGCAGTCCGCTGACACCCTGTAAATCTTCCAGATCCAGCATTTCTACCTCAGGCGACAATACCCCTTTATTCTGGAGGAAGGTGATATACTTCAGGTATTCTTCCATTTCTTTCGCATAAGCATATACAATAGAAATAGTACCCGGTTGGGTCAGGCGTTTACCTGTCTGACGGATATGCACTTTATCTATCCGTTTCTTCATGATCTCGTAACGGATATTATAAGCGCCTTCCACATCAAAGCGGCGTTCGTCCTGACGGAAACTGATATCGATCGGATTACTGTGGGCCAATATCAGCTGAGTTGTCTGCAAAGGCACCTTCAGGGTATCTTTCAGTTTGTTCGTCATTTTCGCAATCTCTGCCATGGAAGAGATCTGCCAGAGGCGGAGGTTACGCAGATAGAGTAAGTCAAATTTACGGTTATGAGCGATAGACTGGCCAATATAGATATTGTATTCAACACCATCGGTACGATACTTTTCAAAGTAACATGGGAATGAGTGCTGAATATTTTCTTTCTCTTTATCCAGGTATTTATTGATCTCGGCGTTGATACCGGCAAGGCTGTCTTCATATTCCTGACGGTGGTGCAGGATATGCCCTTCTGTGGTATCTACGAGGGAGAAATAACGTTCCAGTACCGGCTGCAATTCAGCATGACTTTCATGCAGGTGACGGAATAATGGTCCGATCTCTTCGTCCAGGTAGTTGTTCGTCTTCAGTTCATCTTCTGAGAGCATGCCGCTGGTGATACCAGTGATCAGTTCATCGTTTTTGAATTTCAGTTCTTCCAGCAGTGGCAGATAGATGGCATTACCGATATGTTCCAGTGTTTCCTTGATCAGCAGCAGCTGTTCACGCAAGTCTTCATGAATCGCATTGCTACGTTCTGTAGAAGAGTTACGGATATCCACGGCGCCGTATAAAGGATAGACATTTTCAAAGGCGATGTTACCAATGTCTTTGCGTTCTTCTTTCGGTGTATGGAGATAGTGCCATGCCGCATCGGTGAACTTCCATTCTACCGCGGGTTGCAGGGCGGTGAACTGTTCTTTTATAACCTGTATGATGCGGTTGTTCAGTATATCGACACCTCTTGTCAGCAGCATGATCAGCAGCGGATAAGCAGGCATTGCTCTGCCCATTGTTTCGGCGGTGATCCTGTTTGGTTCTGAAGATGCTAATTCGACAATACCGAGCAACTGGCCTTCGTGCCATACGGGTGCCATTACATAACTTCTGATTCCTTTCAACGGCAGATAGCGCAGGAAAGGATAAGCCAGTAAGGTCGCTTCTGTCACATCAGGAATGAATAATGGTTCTTTCTGACGGGTAAGATGGTCCAGCAGTTGCTGAAATAACTGCTGCTGTTGTTTGCCGTTATTGATAACGCCCAGCATTACACCACTTTCGCAGAGATCGCATTCCAGTACATAACGGCCATTGATCTTAGGGATCGGCACGATATGTACGCTGGTATCTCTCTCCTGCATGAGTGATTCCACCTCTTCTTCCATCCGGCGGTAAGTCTGTTGTTCATTACCGTCATGCATATCGAGTATGAGGTTTTTCATACTGTTCTGCACTTCATCTTTGGTAACGTCCTGTATGGTCCAGATCACGAATCCTTCCAGGGCGAAGTTGCGCAGGGGCAACATTTCCTGGAGTGCGTCCAGCGAGAATTTGGTACGGCAGACGTTATCGTAGGAGAGTTTTGGTACTTCACCTTTCACGATGACGTCTACGAAGCGGGCATCGATCTGAAGTTTGATATACTTTTTCAGACCATTGCTATCTGGCAATGTTACATGATGGATAATCTCGTTGCGGTAATCTACCGGGAAATCATATACCTTTTCAAGTATCAGTTTGTATAACCATTCCAGTTTGTCTTTCTTCACTTTCTCTACGGACATTCCTTCCGGTACGGCAACGAGTTTGTCACCATTGGCGGCAAACAGTTTTCTGAACAGTTCGGAGTAGTAGAAGATGGCAAACTTGTTAGGTACGCCGATACCATAGATATCTTTATCCATGTCAACAGTGACAGGGAAAATAGTTGAAATAACAAGATCCACGTATTCCTGATAGGAGGAGAGGTCATCTGCGCCTGCTATGGGGCCGAGCAACGCGGGGTTACCTTCAAACTGACTGACTATCTGCTGATAGTAGGCAGCGCGCGCGTCCGATTTCCTGGCAGCCTTCTCTTTCAGAAACTTAACGTAAGGACCGAATGAGATATGGCTGTCTATCAATACTTCCTCTCCCTTGAACACCTCGGAGTTAGCTGATAAAACTTTCATAATCAAAATATGTAAAAAATACTCATCGTATACTTATACTATAACAGACGAATGGGATAATAAAATATTGTGTGTCTACTATCAGTATATACAGTGGCAGGTAAAAGCAGGAGGCATTGGTAAAATGATTTTGCAAATTTATGTTAAAACTGCTTACAACCCTTCAAAAAAAATGCAGATTTGCTTATACAAATCTGCATTAATATTTTAAGTATTAATTATTTAGATACTATAACTCGATCTGATTGCGTAGCAGATCTTCGAGGGTATCCCGCTTACGGATAAGCTGTGCTTTACCGTCTTTTACCAGCACTTCGGCAGGTTTCAGGCGGGAGTTAAAGTTGGAGGACATTTCGAAACCATAGGCGCCGGCATTGTAGAAGACCAGGAAATCTCCTTCTTTCACTTCATTCAGCTTACGGTCCCAACCGAAGGTATCTGTTTCGCAGATATTACCTACAATCGTATAGATCCGTTCGGTTCCTTTCGGATTAGAGATGTTTTTAATGAGGTGGAATGCGTCGTAGAACATAGGTCTGATCAGGTGGTTAAAGCCTGAGTTCACCCCTACGAATACGGTTGCGGTAGTCTGTTTGATCACATTGGCCTTTACAACAAAGTAACCGCTCTGGCTTACCAGGAACTTACCTGGTTCAAACCATACCTGTAAAGGACGTTTATAGGTAGCGGCGAACTTATTAAATGCCTCGGACAGTTTTCTACCCAGCAGGTTGATATCAGTTTCCGGATCGCCGGCCTGGTAAGCTACTTTGAAACCGCTGCCCAGATCGATGAATTCCAGGTCAGGGAAGTGTACGGCCTGTTCGAACATGATTTCTACCCCACGCAGGAATACGTCTACGTCTTTGATCTCGGAACCTGTGTGCATGTGCAGACCGGTTACTTTCAGTTTGGTACTTTTTACGATACGTTCGATGTGACGTAGCTGGTGAATAGAGATACCGAACTTGCTGTCAACGTGACCGGTAGATATTTTATAGTTTCCACCTGCCATGATATGCGGGTTCAGGCGGATACAGATCGGGTAAGAATCGCCGAAGCGGTTACCGAACTGTTCCAGGATGGAAATATTATCGATATTGATATTAACACCCAGTTCTTTCGCAGCAATGATCTCATCCAGGTCCACGCAGTTGGGGGTGAAGATGATATTGTTAGGAGCGAAACCGGCTTTCAGACCCAGATGTACTTCCTGGATGGATACGGTGTCGAGTCCACAGCCCAGGGAGTTGATATACTTCAGGATATTGATATTGGTAAGCGCTTTACAGGCATAGAAAAAGCGAGCATCCGTCTTCTGGAAAGCCGTTTGCAGCTTTTCGTACTGGATCTTTATTTTTTCAGCATGATAAATATATACCGGAGTTCCAAATTCCTCAGCCAATTTTACGAGGTATTCGGCAGGGAGAAGATCGCTTTGCTTAGACATCTATGGATAATGATTTACAAAATTTACATGCAGGCGGCTGATTTTTTGCAAAGGCCGCCAGAAAAGCATGCGAATTTACTACTGAAAAACGGATATTTTTAGAGATCTTCCTCGCCACCCATGAAATCGTCCAGTTCCCGGCGTTCCTTCTTAGTCGGACGACCGATCTTGCTGGGGCGTTTACCGGTCTGGAATACGGAAGCCTGACGTTCCTGTGCTTTATCTTCCTCGGGGGTGATATCGTTATAGAACTTAATTGCTTCTGTGTACTGTACACGGTTGGCCAGCAGGGCGGTCACCTGGATCACCCATTTACGGCCTTCTGTCCGGATCTCATATACATCGTTTAGGGCCACGTTTCTGGCCGCTTTGACTGTCACACCGTTCATTTTCACCCTACCAGCTTCACAACCGGCAGAGGCCAGGGAACGGGATTTGAAGATCCTGATGGACCAGAGATATTTATCGAGCCTTACTTTTTCTACTTCTTTCATCTTATTGACTATAATATATAAGGCCGGCATGTATGTCACACGCCGGCCTTCAAATTTATTAAAATAGTACGATAAGGCTATTTGCTCAGTTCCGCAAAGTATTTGTGGAAATAAGGGATGGTTTCGATACCCTTATAGAAATTAGCCAGACCGTATTTTTCATTTGGCGAGTGCAGGTTATCACTATCCAGACCGAAGCCCATGAGGATAGTTTTGAGGCCCAGTTCTTTTTCGAACAGCGCTACGATCGGAATACTTCCACCGCCACGCATCGGGATAGGCGCTTTACCAAAGGTAGCCTGGATGGCTTCGTTGGCGGCTTTGAAAGCGATATGATCTGTCGGCGTTACGTAAGGGCTGCCACCGTGGTGGGTTGTTACCTTTACTTTTACGCTCTTAGGCGCGATCTTTTCGAAGTGTGCCTGGAACAACTGGGAGATCTCGACCCAGTCCTGGTTAGGCACGAGGCGCATAGAGATCTTAGCGAATGCTTTGGATGGCAGCACGGTTTTAGAACCTTCGCCGGTATATCCACCCCAGATACCGTTTACCTCCAGGGTAGGACGGATACCGGTACGCTCGATGGTAGAATAACCTTTTTCCCCCCAGAGTTCGTCTACCCCCAGGTCGGCTTTATATTCCGCTTCATCGAAGGGAGCTGCATTCAGTGCGTCGCGTTCTGCCTGGCTGAGATCCTGTACTTTATCATAGAAGCCGGGAATGGTGATGTGGTTGTTTTCGTCGTGCATGGAAGCGATCATTTTGCACAGGATGGTAGCCGGGTTAGCTACAGCACCCCCATACACGCCGCTGTGCAGGTCACGGTTTGGACCGGTCACGGCTACTTCCATATAGGACAGACCGCGTAAGCCAGTATCCAGGGATGGGTTTTCGAGGCTGATCATAGCAGTATCGGAGATCAGTACTACGTCCGCTTTCAGTCTTTCTTTATTCTCTTTGATGAAAATACCCAGGTTGGCAGAACCTACTTCCTCTTCCCCTTCAATCATAAATTTGATGTTGCAGGGCAGAGTGTTGGTTTTGGACATGGTTTCGAACGCTTTGACATGCATGTAGAACTGACCTTTATCGTCAGCGCTGCCACGTGCATAGATCTTTTCGTCTTTGATCACAGGCTCAAACGGACCACTGTCCCACAGTTCCAGCGGATCGGCCGGTTGTACGTCATAGTGACCATATACCAGTACCGTAGGCAGTTTCGGATCGATGATTTTTTCACCGTATACGATAGGATGGCCAGCGGTAGGGCACACTTCCACTTTTTCAGCACCTGCTTCCTGCAAACGCAGTTTTACAGCTTCAGCGCAGTTTTTTACATCCGGGTTAAAGCGGGAATCCGCACTAACAGAGGGAATGCGCAGCAGTTCCAGCAGTTCTTCCAGGAAACGATCTTTATTCTGTACCTGATAATCTTTCCAAACTTGCATGTTCCAGTAAATTAAACTTTTAGAAAGGTGCAATTTAAGGGAAAGTCGGAAATATTGATTTGTCTGTTTCAGCTGGCCCTTTTTGCTCCATTAACAGCCTATTAACTAAATTCTTGTTCTTTTAGGCGAAATTACCAGCCGAAACCGGTACACACTACAACCAATTACCATTCGTATGCAAACCAGCGAGGACATCACCATGTTATCCGCGCTTAAGAAGGATAACAGACTTGAGGCTTATCAATACTTCTTTATGAGATACTACAAGCCCCTCTGTCTCAAAGCCTGCCAGATGTTGGGAAATGTAGAACGCGGAAAAGAGGTCGTGCAGCAGTTATTTATAGAAGTATGGCAGGAACGCACCTACAGGAAGATCGCGCATTCTCCCGGAGGATTTTTCTATCAGTTATTATATGAGCGATGCCTGCAATTGCAGCAGCCCGCAGCAACGGCAGCTGCCTGCCCGCCCTGTAAGACAGGACCGGCACTTGTACCCCAGGCGTTAACCAATCAACTGGCTGTTCTTTTAGATTCGTAAACCCTACTACATTAACACACAACTTTATCACCCTCAATCATCTTCTCATTACTACGATGAAATACGACCAAGAGTATATATACACATTACTTCTGCGTAAGCAACTTGGCGAATTAAGTGAAGTGGAAGATCAGTTGCTGCAAAAGGTCATGCAAACCGATGAGCAGGTTCGTAAATGCTGGCATGAACAGGAACAGGCGATACTCTATACTGACAGTGCATTTCTTGATGATCTGCGTGTAGAGCATGACTGGTGCCAGATTGCCGCTATCCTTTCACCCCAGCCATTACACATCAGAATATTTCGTTTTATCAAACGTAACAGCGCAGCAGCGGCCGTATTCCTGACACTTTCTGCCTGTGCAGGCAGCTGGTACGCGTTTGAACATTATTATAAAGTGCAGTCCCCCTCCGCAGTAAACCGCGCAGTGCTGGCACATCGTACACCAAAACAATCGCCGGTCCGCAAAACAGCAGATGTTAAATACACCCTGCCGGCAGATACGACTGTCAATATCAATACCAATAAAGCTACCGAACCCGTTCCCGTAGCAGGCGTAGTACATGGTGACAGTATAGCCTCCATTCCATTAAAACGAATTACGCACGACACCATTTACCAAAGCAGTACCATTGAATGGAATACCCTGACCGTACCGCCTAAAACGGATTACCGCATAGAGTTATCCGATGGCACGGAAGTACACCTGAATGCCAGTTCCACACTGCGATTTCCTTTCATCTTTCCTGGTAAGACCAGGGAAGTATACCTTGAAGGGGAGGCTTATTTCACCGTTGCACACAATCCAAAGCAACCTTTTATTGTGCACACAGGTACGACCTCCGTCATCGCATTGGGTACGGCATTCAATGTGAATTCTTATGATGGCAATACCATCACAACTTCACTGGTTACAGGCACTGTGGTAACTGATGTAGGCGATAGTCTGGACGTAACTTTGAAGCCGGGGTATGAGGCTATTTACAGACCAGGTGAGCGTTTTAAAGTAAAACGTTTTGACGAGAACGTTACCCTTGGCTGGCGGGATGGTATTTTCCGCTTTCACAACAAGCCGCTGGAAGAAGTCATTCCTGTGCTGAAGCGCTGGTTCGGACTGAAGGTTGCCTTTACTGCTGCCGGCATTGCCGACATCCACTTCTCCGGGGATCTTGACAAGGATAAACCTGTCTCCGACTTCCTGAATGAACTTTGTTGGGAAAAAGGGCTGGAGTATAAAATTTATGACGGCACTGTTCACTTTAGTAAACCCAAAGGATAACCGGGCTGAAAATTAAGAAATCAGCTTCTGCCGGAGCAGAAATTCAAGCTTCTCATTCACATCCAGCAATTTTGCTGTCAACTCCTTATTCTCTTTTCTGAGGGCATATACTTCATATGCCTTATCTATGTTCTGCCGTAATTCATCGTCATTCCAGGGTTTGGAGAAATATTTATACACCTGCCCCTTGTTAATGGCGTCGATAACGGCGTTGATGTCAGCGTAGCCTGTCAGCAACATCCGGATTGGCTCCGGATATTTGCCCAGGATTGATTCAAAAAATTCAATTCCTGTAATTTTAGGCATCCGCTGATCTGAAATGATGATCTGTATGTCTTCTCTGGCAAGTATCTCCTCCGCTTCTTCAGCCGAAGTAGCCGTAAATACTGTATAAAGTCTACGGAAAGATGCCTTAAAAGCATTTAAATTATGTACCTCGTCATCAATATACAGGATATGGATGTGTTGTGCACTCATTGACGCAACCTTAGATTCAAATAATTAAAAATAAAAGCGTTACAAACGAATGAAAGATAGACACTGAAAAACAAGCGTTTATACTAACCTATTTATGGATAAGATCTTAAAATACAAGCTGTTCCGTACCCTTGCTATCGTGAAATACCAGTAAAATTATAGAGAAAGGTACATACGGGGCCTGATTTTTTTGACAATGCTATTATCTTTTCTGTGAAAGTGAAATAATACCGTTTTATCGTATTTCTCAATACCCTTGCAGATTAAAAAAAAGCTCCTATGTTTGCTATTACTATCCAGACTGTTCATGGAGGTTCGATCGGATGCCCCTAAACTGCATTCCTAAGTTACGACAAACCAAAGTGATATGGTACTGTTGCATTTTAAAACTAAAAACAACCTGGTTTAAACTTAAATTTTTATAAGATGAAAAAAAGCACACTCGTAATCGTAATTATCATAGCCGTAGTAGTAATATTAGGCGGCTGTGGTGTATCCAAGTACAATAAGATCGTGAATCTCGACGAGTCTGTAAAAACGTCCTGGGGTACTGTACAAAGCCAGTATCAACGCAGAACTGACCTGATTCCGAACCTCGTTGCTACAGTAAAAGGTGCTGCAAATTTCGAGAAAGAAACACTGACACAGGTGATAGAAGCACGTGCAAAAGCTACGTCTATCCAGGTAAGAGCTGAAGACCTTACTCCTGAAAAAGTACAGCAGTTCCAGGCTGCACAGGGTCAGCTGAGCGCTGCGCTGGGCAGATTACTGGCGGTATCTGAAAGCTACCCGACCCTGCAGGCCAATCAGAATTTCAAAGATCTGCAGGCACAGATAGAAGGTACTGAAAACCGTATCGCTGTTGCCCGTAAAGACTTCAACGATCAGGCAAGAGTGTATAACAGCGCGATCCGTACTTTCCCTAACAACATCGTTGCCGGGTTTGGCGGCTTCCAGCAGAGACCATATTTCGAAGCACAACCAGGTGCTGAGAATGCTCCTAAAGTGCAATTCTAAAAACAACCGGCATGAGCATATTCCCATTCAGTAAGAAAGAATTACTAACAGAAGCTGAAAAGCAACAACTGGTGCAGGCTATACGTGATTCGGAAAGACTCACGAGTGGGGAGATCAGATTATATGTGGAAAGCCGTTGTAAATATGTCAGTCCCATGGAACGCGCGAAGGAAATATTCCGGCAGCTCGGCATGGAAAAAACCAAACGCAGAAATGGCGTTATCCTGTACATCGCTTTGAAAGACCGTCAGTTTGCCATCCTGGGCGACAGAGGTATACACGAAAAAGTAGGCTCCGCATTCTGGGTAAAAGAAGCAGAACTACTGGTCAGCTACTTCACCAGGAACGAATATGTTGCGGGTATTGATGCATGTATCAGGGAAATAGGCGAATCGCTTTGCCAACATTTTCCTTTTGAAGGGGATGATGAAAATGAATTACCAGACGATATAGTGATCGGCAGATAAGCAAAAGGCTTTCACCTGTCACACTGTAAAATTTAATATGATGAGGAAAATATGCTGGTTATGGCTGCTTATATTATTGATCGCCGGATGGAAGGTTCAGGCACAGAATATTCCGCCAAGGCCGAATCCTCCCCGGGCCGTCAATGATTTTGCAGGCGTATTGTTAGGCAATGAATCCGACATGCTGGAGCAGAAGCTCCGCGCCTATAATGACAGTACCTCTTCACAGATCGTAATCGTCACCATGAAAACCATCGGTGACTACGAAACCAGCGAAGTAGCCATTAAGATACTTCGGGAATGGGGTATTGGTGCGAAAGGGAAAAACAATGGTATCGTTATACTTGCCGCCATCGATGACAGAAAGGTCCGTATTGAGACCGGTTATGGAATGGAAGGCGTTATTCCGGATGCTATTGCCAATCGTATTATAGACGAAGCAATCGAGCCTAATTTCAAAAAGGAACAATACTACCGCGGTTTTGATGAAGCTACTGATAAACTGATCGCGGCAGCAGCAGGCGAGTACAAGGCAGATCCAAAAAAGCAGGGTAGCAGCAATAGTAAAAATGCCTTGTTCATGGGTATTTTTGTTATCATCATCATTCTGCTTGTCATGAGAAATCGTGGCGGTGGCGGTGGTAGCGGCACCACTATCAGCAGAAGAGGCTCAGGCGGATGGATCGGCCCTATAGGCGGATTAGGAGGCTTTGGTGGCGGCTTTGGCGGTGGTGGAGGCGACTCCGGCGGCTGGGGTGGCGGAGACAGTGGCGGTGGCTTTGACTTCGGTGGTGGCGACGGCGGTGGCGGCGGCGCCAGTGGAAACTGGTAACTCTTATTACAGACAATCATTCATATCAACTCCGTCAGGTGTACCTGACGGAGTTTTTTTATACTTCACTCAGCGGGAACCAGACATTGACACGTGTGCCGCTTGGTTGTCCTGCGTCGTCATACAAATCTTCTATATCAAAAGTAGCATCCAGGTTGAAACGTCTGTTGTATAAGGCCAGCCTGTCCCTCGTGATCTGCAATCCACGGGAATGATGCTCATTCCCCTGCTGACGTTGTGCCACTGCTCTTTCTCTTCCTACCCCGTTATCTTCTATCACACATAACAGACTTCCATTCTGCTGGTGAAAAGCAATGGACAGGTGACCGTCTTCTTTCTTATGCAGCAATCCATGCCAGATCGCATTCTCTACAAAAGGCTGTAAGATCATGGTAGGAATATCTGTAAAGTCGGGATCCAGTTCATCATCTACCGTAATCTTATAACTGAACTGATCTCCGAAACGCAGTTTCTCCAGTTCCAGATAGTTTTCCAGCATACGGAGTTCATTAGAAATCGGGATACTGTTCAACTGTGAATTGTCCAGTACATTCCTGATCAGCCTTGCAAAACGTCCCAGATAAGACAATGCCTGCTCCGTTTCGCGCTTCATCATAAATGTCTGAATGGAATTCAGCGCATTGAAAATAAAGTGAGGGTTCATCTGTGCACGGAGCGCCTTCATCTCCAGCTGCGCGATCTGCTGCTGAATAGCCGTACGTCTGCGGGCTTCCTTCTTTACCGCATTTACACGCAGTTTGAAGTAAACGTAGATTAATACTATAATCAGTAATACACAGCATATTCTAAACAACGACGTTTGCCAGAAGGCCGGTAAGATATTCACGGTAATGGTGGTCACGCCCGATGAAAAAGTACCCGCAGGATCCACACTGCGTACTTTGAACAGATAACTACCCGGTGGCAGGTTGGTATATCTTGCTACCAGCAGCCCCCCTGCTTTTACCCATTCTTCATCGACGCCTTCCAGCTGGTACAGATAACCTACAGGTTCATGGTGATACAGCAGACTTTTAAACTCTATACTGATAAAGTTCTGCCGGTGCGTCAATGTTACCGGCGCATACTTTCCTCTCTCCACTCCTATATGGATCACACTATCCATTGCCCGGAAACCAAGGATCGTCACATCAGGCGGCGGTGGCGCTACCTGTAATGCAGCCGGATCAAAGATGACAAAATGATCAGAAGCGCCGACCATTAAGCGGCCATCATGCAGCATACTGACTGTCCTGCGTACTTTCCTGTTATTGTCTATGATATCGCCACTCTGTACGAATGTCTCGATTGATCCCTGTTGTTTATTGAAATAATAGAATCCATACTGGGTGCTAAACCAGGTACCTACGGAGCCATTTACCTGCAGATTGAGTACCCATTCGTCAAACAAGGCACCATTGATCATCAGTGGACGGGCTACATTACTGAAGGTATTGTAAACCCAGAGTCCATGATCTGTTCCGGCAATCAGTGTGCTGTCATCCAGGAATTCTATACAGGTGATATTGCTGACGGTCAGTTTATCGTGCAGGAATAATTTTGAGGCACTCACGCTTCCTTTCTGGGTATTAAAGCGGATCAGTCCTGCATCGCTGGTGGAAATCCACAGCAGGGAGTCAGAACGCCGGGCGATGTCCATAATCGTTATAGGCCGGTTGACATATTCCAGTAAAGCGGGATAAGCAATAAAAGCGTCTGTACGGGTATCCCAGCGTACAAGTCCCCTTTTGTACAGACCGATCCAGACAGCCGTATCCCCTTCCGGTAGCATGGTCATCAGGGTCTGGTCACCAAAAACGTTGGGCTGGTAATGCTTCAGAAATTTCCCTTTGGTCGGGTCAAATATGGACAAGTTGCCATTTTCCTGTCCGATCAGTACCGTCCCATTCTTCATTTCCGCAAAACTCCAGACGAGACTTCGTTCCTCCGGCAATTGATAGGCAGGACTTTTCGCATCATGCAGGTATTGCCCTAATAATTCCAGCGAGGGATTCAGCCAGCAAAAGCCTCTCCCCCAGTAACCGGCATAAATATTCCCATGGCTATCCTGGAAAAGACCTGTTACTTCTGTTTTGGGCAGGCGGGCTTCTGAGCCTTTGAAGACGGTGCGATGGTCCATGATCCGGAAGGAATTGTCCGGTATACTCAGGATATTCACCCCCAGATCGGTGCCTACCCATAAGCGGCCGTTACGGTCACTCAGGAAGCAGTTCACCTCAAAATCGTAGTACAGGTCCTGGTCGTCTTCGTTATTCGCCCGGATATTGATGTCAAACTTACCGGCAGGCTCATTAAAGCGGTAGATACCGCCATTTTCCGTAGCTACCCATATGTTCAGATCACGGTCTGCAATGATATCCGTTACCATATTCCCATTCGAAAAGGGCATGGAAAAAGAGAAGGTATGCATTTCCCGGGTGTCCGGATAGTATTGATAGAGGGAGTCGCCTCCCCTGGCAGCCACCCATATGCGTTGCTGCCGATCGATATAAAAACGTTTCACACTGGTTCTGATGGCCAGCAGCGGATCATGTTCCGGGTTATTATCAGCGTAATAAAGATGTTTACGGGAGGGGTCGAACTTATACACACCACTGCGACCACTGATCCAGAGGTTGCCTTTCTTATCTTCTACAATGGTGCTATATAAGTCTCTTCTGATGGTTTCCGGAATATTAGCAGGCTTTACAAAGCGGTTTCGCACATCATCATATTGCAATAATCCTTCCTGGGTGGTAGCCCATATGGCGCCAGCGTGGTCTTGTATGATACGGCTGCAACTGAGGCTGCCGTGTATGGAGGGCGGGATATCGATCTTTAATACGGAGACGGTAGCAGTAGCCGGATCGTAATAGCGGATATTGTCAGGAGCGCCCATCCAGATACGGCCTTTATTATCTTCACAAAGGCAGATATCGTCATAATAGATAGAGCCGGGCACTTTATCGAAGCTGGCGATGGTGACGAGATTGATCCCGTCATAGCGTTGCAGGGCGGTACTGGCGATCCAGATAAAGCCTTTACTATCCTGCATGATCGCTGATACGTGATTGCTGGCCAGTCCGTCGGTTCTGTCAAGGTGAGAGAATGTATAAGAAGATCCCTGTGCGCGGCCTTGTGCACAAGGCCATATCATCAGCCAGATCAATACGGCTGAAACATACAGATATTTCGATAAGTACAGCTTCGTCAAGTGGTGAAGGCGTTAAATGGTTGTTTGCTTCTTACCGGTAGCTGCCATATATTTTTCCATGTCAAATGCATCTTCGCTTTTTGCCATAACAATCGTCGCAACGCCATTTCCGATAAGGTTTGTGATAGCACGGGCTTCAGACATAAAGCGGTCCACTCCTATCAGGATACCGAGCCCTTCGAGGGGTATCACTTTTATAGCTGTCAGGGTGGATGTCAGTACGATGAATCCGCTGCCGGTAATGCCGGCGGCTCCTTTTGAGGTGATCATCAATATGCCGATGATCGTCAGCTGCTGCCAGATATCTAAAGGTACTTTAGAAACCTGAGCCAGAAATATCATTGCCATAGAAAGATAGATGCTGGTGCCATCAAGGTTGAAGGAATAGCCGGCAGGTACGACGAGTCCGACTACCTGTCTGGCGCATCCGAGGCGTTCCAATTTTTCCATTAAACCTGGCAGGGCGGATTCTGAGGAAGAGGTACCCAGTACGATCAGGAGTTCATTCCGGATAAACACCAGGTATTTCCAGAGACTGAATTCATATTTATAGGCGATTAGTCCCAGTATTACAAAGATGAACAGGAACATAGTCAGGTAGACGCATCCCATTAGCTTCAGCATAGGGTATAAGGCGCTCAGTCCGAAGCTACCAACGGTGAAGACCATTCCCCCAAAGGCGCCTATCGGCGCCAGTTTCATGATAAATTTGAGTATGTTGAAGAAGACTTCTGACAATTTTTCGAAAGTCAGCAGCAGGGAGTCTCCTACGCTTTTCATTTTCGTCAGTCCGTAACCGAAGAGGATTGCGAATACCAGTACCTGAATGATATCTCCTTTAGCAAAGGAATCGACCACGTTAGAGGGTACGATATGCATGAGAAACTCCGACCAGCTGAAATGAGTTGCCTGTTCCTGGTATTTCGCCACCTGTTCCGCGTTCACGTTCCTGGGTTTCATGCCGGTACCTGGTTGCAGGAGATTCGCCACGATCAGTCCGATAACAATGGCGAGCGTGGTCACCAGTTCGAAATACAGCAGGGCTTTCCCGCCTACACGGCCGACTTTCTTCATATCACCCATGCGGGCGATACCGAGGACGATAGTCAGGAAGATGATCGGGGCGATGAGCATTTTGATCAGATTAATGAAAATCTCGCTCATCATTTTACCGGTAGCAGCGGCAGAAGGGAATAGGGCGCCAGTGATAATACCAAGGAAGATAGCTACAATCACCTGGAAATAGAGATGGCGAAACAATTTACTCATACAGTCAAGATACAAAAAAACGCTTAACGCTGCATACGGCAGGTATGCAACGCCAAGCGTCTTTTAATATAGTGTACGGAATCGCTTAGCCTTTGATAGCAGCGATACCAGGAAGGGTTTTACCTTCGAAGAATTCGAGCAGTGCACCACCACCGGTAGATACGTAGCTTACTTTTTCAGCCAGACCGAACTGGTTTACAGCAGCTACGGAGTCACCACCACCTACCAGGGAGAATGCACCCTGTGCGGTAGCCAGTACGATAGCGTCGGCAACCGCTTTGGTACCGTTCTGGAAAGCTTTCATTTCGAATACGCCCATTGGACCATTCCAGAGGATAGTTTTGGACTGCTGGATTGTTTCGCTGAACAGCGCAACGGATTTCTCTCCTATATCCAGCCCCATCCAACCGGCTGGGATATTGTCATTACTAACGATCTGGGTGTTGGCATCAGCGGCAAACTTATCAGCAGCTACTGAGTCAACAGGCAGGATCAGCTGCACACCTTTTGCTTTGGCTTTAGCCAGCAGTTCGAGTGCCAGGTCCAGTTTATCATTTTCGCAGAGGGAGCTACCGATCTCTTTACCCAGTGCTTTCAGGAAGGTGTAAGCCATACCACCACCGATGATGATGTTATTTGCTTTTTCCATCAGGTTTTCGATGATCAGGATCTTGTCGCTCACTTTAGCACCACCCAGGATAGCGGTAAATGGAGTACCGGAACCGCTCAGTACTTTCTCGCCATTGCTAACTTCAGCTTCCATCAGCAGACCGAACATACGTTTGTCAGCAGCATAGAATTCAGCGATTACCGCTGTAGAAGCATGTGCACGGTGAGCGGTACCGAAGGCATCATTCACATATACATCACCCAGTTTGGATAATTTTTCAGCGAAGGCTTTGTCACCTTTTTCTTCTTCTTTATGGAAGCGCAGGTTTTCGAGCAGGAGTACTTCTCCGGACTGCAGTTTTGCAGCTGCTTCTTCTGCTACGGGACCGATGCAATCTTCCGCGAATTTCACGGTGGCGCCATCCAGTAATTTTACCAGGTGATATACCAGGTGTTTCAGGGAGTATTTGTCAGTAGGACCATCTTTCGGGCGGCCCAGGTGAGACATCAGGATTACGCTACCACCATCTTTCAGGATTTTCCTGATAGTTGGTACAGCGGCGGTCATACGGGTATCATCCGTGATCTCAAATTTATCATTAAGGGGCACGTTGAAATCTACGCGCACCACTGCTTTATGGCCACTAAAGTTAAAGTCGGAGAATTGACTCATTATGCAATTATTTAAAAGTGGGAGAAGTATACCGAGAGTAAAAGGTAAATGGTGAACAGTGAATGGTCTCTGTGAGTCCATTTACCATTCACCATTTACAGATATAGCGTTTATAGCTTATTTGTTGATCAGACCAGCGAAGTATTTCACTGTACGAACGAGCTGAGAAACGTAGCTCATTTCGTTATCGTACCAGGATACAGTTTTCACCAGTTGTTTATCGCCAACAGTGATAACTTTCGTCTGAGTAGCATCATACAGTGAACCGTAGTTGATACCAACGATGTCAGTGCTTACGATTTCATCTTCAGTATAACCGAAAGATTCGTTAGCGGCAGCTTTCATTGCAGCGTTTATTTCTTCAGCGGTTACTTTCTTCTTCAGAACGGAAACCAGTTCAGTCAGGGAGCCAGTGATAGTTGGAACACGCTGTGCGTTACCATCCAGTTTACCTTTCAGGGAAGGCAGTACCAGGCCGATTGCTTTAGCAGCACCGGTGCTGTTTGGAACGATGTTAGCTGCAGCGGCACGAGCACGGCGCAGGTCACCTTTTGGATGCGGAGCGTCCAGGGTGTTCTGGTCATTGGTGTAAGCGTGGATGGTGGTCATAGTACCCAGTTCGATACCGAAGGAATCATCCAGTACTTTCGCCATTGGCGCCAGACAGTTCGTAGTACATGAAGCGCAGGAGATGATAGTTTCGCTACCATCGAGGATATCATGGTTTACGTTGAAAACTACTGTTTTCAGGTCGCCGGTAGCAGGAGCAGAGATTACTACTCTTTTAGCGCCTGCGGTCAGGTGAGCTGCTGCTTTATCTTTATCTGCAAAGAAACCTGTAGATTCAATCACCACATCAATACCATGCTCTTTCCAGGGAATTTGTGAAGGATCTCTCTGTGCGTATATTTTTACCTCATTACCGTCAACGGTGATGGCGTTATCAGAATGCTTAACTTCTGAATCGAAACGACCCTGTGCAGAATCGTACTTCAACAGATGAGCTAATACAGCGGGACTTGTAAGGTCATTAATAGCTACCACGTCTATGCCTGGCATCTTGTAGATCTGACGGTATACTAAGCGGCCAATACGACCGAAACCATTAATACCGATTTTAAGAGTAGTTCCCATTTTACACTGAGTTTGTTGAGATTGAAAAAAATTGAGTAGCGAATTTACAAGCTATAGCGGGATAAAGCAATATAAATTTAAGTTAAGCAACTTTTTTTTGGAAATATGAAAATACCGCTTACCTTTGCAGTCCTCTAAACATGGTGATCATGTCTGAGGCGAAAAGATCAGCCGCGTTGGTCAATCGGCTAAGACGCCTCCCTTTCACGGAGGAATGACGGGTTCGACTCCCGTACGCGGTACCAACACGGACGGAGATAGTACGAAAGTATTATCTCCGTTTTTATTTTGTGGTAATTCGTGGGCCTGACGGGCGATAGACAGGAAGACTTCATTTACGCGCGTGGTTCGACACTCGTCGTTTTTCCGGTTGTAGGACATTCCTTCCATTTCCTTAAAAAAGACCAATGCTACGGTCCGACCGCACAGGATAAACTTTTTCCTGAAATGATCGACATAAATTTCCCTTCTACTCAATGAGCACTAAGTGCCTGGTATCAATACGGAGCCTTATAGAAGTTAAACACTAATAACCAATTATGTGCCTAATTGATTGAAATTACTTTGCCGAAATAGTAAAGGGACTGTCATATGACAGTCCCTTTACTATTTCGGCAAAGTGATTTGAGGAATATACTTGCAAATTATCCTCTAAGATTGCCCAGGATGTTTGTTAAACATTTCTAGACTACTGACGTTTCCTAAACACCATTCTTAACACTATGTATGCCAATACTGCCACGAAGATGGCAAAGAAATACTTATCTAAATATGCAAGCATTTCAGCGATTCTGTGTTGTTCTGTATCCATAAAATTATTCTTCGATGTCTTCCGGTGCCAGAAATGATCCACTTAACGTTATTTGCCCTTTATAAATATTACCATAAATAACCACGTGATGTGTTTCTCCACTTGTTTGTTTAGTCTCCGTCCCAATTTTCGCTCCAAAAGATCCACCTTCTTTTGTCATTTCAGCCGATACAGATTCTTCTACTCCTAATGTCGCTTCGAAATACAACTTATAGGTGACCACCCCCTGGAAAATTTGTTGGTCGAAGTCTCCGATAGATTTAATTTCTCCATGCTTACCTCCTATTGAAAAATCAAATTTTTCAATTTTATTTGTCTTTTCATTAAACATTATCTTAACAAGGACCGTATTATTAGTTAGCGCAACCCGTGCTCTTTTAACGAGAGAAATAATCTGAGGTTCAGGTGCGGGGTCAGCTTTGTTCTCCTTCTTACTACCAGTCTTTTTTGCTCCTTTTCCTGGCCCTTGTTCCCCCAAGATCATATCGAGAAAAGATCCGTTCTCATCCATTTTTTTTGCCATCTGTTTACGTTCTATTAGAGCATCCTCATTAAGGACATTCTCTAATGCTTTTTTAGACTCAGACGTCACTGCGTTGTCAGAACTCATTTTTTTAGATTGCTTTGACATCATCCCAACACTATTTTTGTCTAAGTTATCTTCTGGTAACATCCCATCTGGATCTATAAAACGTAAAGGATTATTATATGCATAAACATATGGCGACCACCTTCTGCTGAGATTTGCCAAAGGATCGATATTATGCCACAATCCTAATTGGGCGTCATAGTTTCTAGCTCCATAATCATATTGCTCCAAACCACTACCATCCATAAATTCATCAATCTGGGCCTCTTTTCCATTAAACCTCATTCTATTGCCTAGAGATCCAGCGGCCTTTGTGCTGATTCCTTTCATTACTAACCCAAACGGATAATAATGTGTTTCCTCCAGCAAAGGTCCACTATTTAATCCTAAAATCACATTGTCAAAATAAACATCCTGCTGACTTTCATTACTTGTATAAACGTATAAATACCCGCTCTTTGCCACACTCATCTTCTCTACCGCCAATTCCTGTAACTCATCCGGACTAGCCTTTACCTGTCGTACACCACTATTCTGTTCTACCAATTTAAAATCATCATCAAATAGTACAAAATTTAAATATGCCTTGGGACGATTTGATTGCCCATTGTCATTATTTTTTTCCTTTAATCGCTGATATGTGTTACCATAAAAATCACTATTAAACGGTGTTGTATTTGAAACCATTACAACATTATGCTCTCCGTTTCTCACAGAATTCCCTCCAAATGCCTGTAGAAGTCCAGCCAACATATCTTCGACCGGAGCCTGTTTATCATCATCCTTAGGCCCCTGGGACTTGTAAAACGCTCGCGCATTGACCCGTACAGTATCACCTGCCATTACCCGTAACACAAGTGATGGACCAATTTTTTTCCCACCTGTCTTACCATTTAACCGGGCAACTGATTTGTTTTTTTCTGTTGTATTATCCTGTGGATAACCGGTGGGAGTTTCTACCCTTGTTTCTTCTATATTACTGAATAAAGCGGCTTCTTTCGCCCCTGCATCCACTTCCATTGAAGCTGCGTACATAGTAAAGTCAGTCTGGTCTGTGAGCACAGTCCTGATGTTACCGAGATGATCTTTTTCAAAATAATCATAAGCATACCGAACCGACTCTCCTGTTTTATAAACAGGTCTTATTCTGCCCTCTTCGTGACTTATGAATTCAAGACTATCTTGTTTATATACAAATGCTCCAACATAGTCTGTGACAGTAGTCTTAGGAGAGTTACCTGTATTATCAATCACTGTTTTCGACAATTTACGACCTGCGGCATCATATGTATAGGTAATCGTTCCTTTTCCCACCATCGTAATTACAGTCGGTAAATTCAGATGATTATAAGTAATTGAAGTTATTCTTTTGTTCTGGTCGGCAACCATGTTTCCATTGTTATCATAGTAATAGTCCTGAACACCAGTATTAAGATCTATGAAGTCACCCAGCTTTGCAGACTTTGTAATTGATGAATCTACATCCTTTACACCTAGCAGCCTGTTACTGTTAGCGGAGTAGGTATATACGAGGCTATCTATTGTTTTGCTAGTTGTACCTACCAATCCTTTCTGTAACATGGTTTTAATGTTTCCATTGGCATCGTAACTCAAATTACTGACAGAAAAATCTTTCGTTCCCTGAGACCAATTCACGCCATTTCTTTGCGTAAAAAAGGCACTCAGCAGGCGATTTGCTCTATCATAGCTATAACCATAAGCATAGGTGCTATCTGCCCTTGTTTTCCACTTTACACCTGCAATATTGCCATTATATTGGTTGTTTGTAAAACCGTAATCATAACTTATCTCCTGACCAAACCAGTTAGATGTAAGATTTCCACTGTTAACAAAATTCCGATTAATTCCTAGTGGCCATCCCTGTATATTATAAGTATAGTTCAAAGTATCAAGCAAGGCTCCTGATGATGAAACACCTAAGCGTTTAAGACGCATACGTCCCAACTCATCGTAACTGTTAGAGACAATTATTTTCTCCTTACTGACATCATCATTCAATCTCTTTGTAATATTTAATAGACGCCCTCCATTATCATAAGTCATACTTGTCAGAACCGTCGTCTGAGGAACTACACTTTTCGGATTCTGATGACGTAGATAGCTGGCGAGAATAACACCCTTGAAGCTGTAACGAGTTGAAATGACATCTTTACCTCCAAGATTATTTTCACTAATAAGCTGCAGCACCCTTCCCTTATCATCGTAATAATTTGTCGTCGTAAGCCAATTATCCGTTCCCAACACTCTCACTCTACCACCTGTAACCAGACCATCTGTAAGATTGGTTACAGGTCTTCTATCCGGGAATAATGTATCTGCGACCTGCAATTGAGCAGTATCCAGACCAACAAAAGCGAGCTTCCCTGGATAGTTATAGTTATCATAAAAAGTATAAGCCAATGGCGTTAATAAAGAAGGAGATATATTGGGAAGTGGATTGTTTGCCAGTAAAGAAATTGTATCACCTGTAGATGGTTTAGTTTCCATAACCATTTCACCGTTACCTGAGTCAAAGTCTTCAAATACTGTAATACTATTTGTTGCCGTGTATAAAGACCTCCCGTCATGTTCATAAACAGCTAAATCTGCTTTTGCCGGAGCTACATAAGAAATCGTTGCTGAAGCAACTGCGGCATCGACACTCTTCTGTAAATCCTCAAGCGAGATGGTATTTTTATAAATAGCAGTCATCGTCGGACGATTCAGATCATCATAAAACGTTGCTATCCACTCCATTGGCACCTTGGACCGCTGTATTGAATCTTGCGCAAATACAACTCTGTCACGGCTATCGTAAACCAATAAAGTACGACCAGCTCCTGGCGCTCGCTTAACGATCATCCTCTGACGAGCGTCATACTGATAGTGATAGCATAAGCCAGTATCTACAGCCGCTGTTATGGTCCAGTTACCTTTGATTGCTTCTACCCCAGAAGGAGGAATTACATATCGCAGATTTCCCATATCATCATATACATAGTAAGTACAAAGCCAACCAAATGCACCTGTAGAGGGAACGTCACTGATCTGTATTTTTTTTAGAATAATCCTGCTATCTTTATCCTTATATTCAACCGTCTGATTTCCGTGCTCATTTATTGAAACAATTTTGCTCAATTGCCCATTCGCATAACTACTAGTACTGACAGGAAATGTGGATCCCATCGTCCAGATTCTTACGGAATCACCTATTCCATTTACCAGATAACGTGTCTCCACGGGTCTATTTATCCAACTATTCCCCGGAGCATACATTTTTAATTCCCGATCCAAGGGAGATAATTCAATTTCCTTCTTAGTATAAAAAATATTCTCTCCTGAAAGTCCTGGATTTAAAATACCATTTTTATAAAAAGAGTTTTGCGCAGAAAAAGGATCCCGCTTAAATTTACCATCTCCTGATGCCTGATGAGTATATTGAAGATAACTATACTGTTCGCGACCATATGGATCGTATATAAACATTTGTACCAGGTCTCTTCCATTGGGACTTACTCCCTTCGCGACCCTCTGTATAGCACGTCCTAAACCGTCGAGATATTCAGTAGTTTGTTTAACCTCCCTGACTAACCTCGTTGGAGAGGTAATTGCATTCGTATCCTTCAGCGGCGCCTCCGGCTCCCAGGTTCTTACATAATTAATGGTGGTATGTGTATATGGAGAAGGAGTAGTTACAGGCGTTGCGGCTCCCAGGCTTCCACCTGGCTTCTGCGCGAATAAACTTGCCGGCAGAATAATGGCGACAGCCAATAGTTTAATATTTATGATATACTGATTAATACTCATAATACTTTACAATGTATCTTAATTGCTTAAATCGGGTTTGTTCAATCATTGAGTTATTGAAGCGCCATATTTATATTCATACAGTTTAAGGATTGCACCATCACCATCCTTCACCGCCCTCAACCTACCTAAACCATCATATTCATAATAACTTGTGTATCTTCTGATATCTGTCATACTTGTCATTCCAACAAGTGGAGAATATGTATAAGTAATGATTTTAGCGGTTTTTAATCTTGCATCACTCCTTAAAGGCGCAAGGAATAAGTTTACCTCTTCATCAGTAGGAGATTTGGTCTCGAATGCTGCAATATTTGCACTTCCCAATATTGCTGAAATAGTTGCACTGCTGGCATTTTTTATCTCTGCAATAGGAAATTGACGCGAATAGCTCCACAAATAAATTGTATTAAACGTACTTTCATCTATTATTTCCCGCACATTTTGCGTTGTAGAATTGTAAACCAGTGACTGCATTTTTTTATAAAGCGGAGGTAATACTGTGTAGGAAGTATATGCAACAGGAGCTACCGGGGCAGATGAGTAAAATATTGCCCGGCCTTCAACATTTCCTGCTTCATTGTAGGTTAATATATTACCAAATGTCACGTTCCCATTTACCCTCCGTTCCTGTTGTATCGGTAAAGCAAGGATGTTTTTTGATATGAGGTTATTGTAATTGATATCACCTGTATACTTTGTTATAGTTTCTGTAGATTCCTGTTTACTATTTACCGATAATACCCGGTTAATATCATGATATTTATTATACTCATAGCTTGTTTCAACAACTATTGAGTCTGTTCCAACATACTCCTTGGATATTTCCTTCTTCCTCAATATTTTCCCACATGATACATAATAGTTATAGTAATAGAATCGACTGGGATTATTAATAAAAAGTACCCCATTGAATGCATGATATAAATCGGGTTCATATTCTATTAATTTTAAGATTTTAACCTTCCTTACCGGTAATTCATTATACTCATATTCCACAGCACTAACAGGTACAAAATTATTATTCTCATACTTGTAATTCTTCACCTTCAAAAGGTCATTGCTACGCCAGCTCGGATAAATAATAGTATTGTAAGGATATTTCCAGCTTGATTTAGGCTCATAATCTCCTACGGCGCGATTATAATAGTACTCTGTTTTGCCATTGGGGGTGCCATCCGGTGCAATAAGTTTCTCTTGTACCATTGTATAGTTTACCGGACAACCTTTATTATATCCAAGTTCAACCTGGCTTTCTGAAGAAAACCACATCATTTTCACCAAATCAGAACTAGCATTGATACCAGTATACAATTTGGGATAACGATAAAAATTATTTCCTGGCGTCGTAATAAGTTCCCCAACTCCTACATTATATTTTGTATCACCATATTCGTACATCTTTCTTGTAATAATTGAATCGTTAGATTCGTAGTTCGAGATCCTTTTTACTCTTAAACCACCCGCCTGTATCGGCTGTACATTTTCTATTGTTGAGACCTCCCAATATTTGTATGTCAACAAAGATTCAATATATGGGCTGTTGCATATACTAAAGTCTGATTCTGTAACGCCGTTAGTCCGGGCCTCTAATCTGAATCTATCTCCCGGATGAATTGTAATTTGCTGATTTACTGTTTTTCGTTGTCCCTTTTCACTTGGCGACTGCTCAAAGTTGTAGACTGAATTATTGGACAGATTTGTCAGCTTGAAGGTCATGGATTGTGCGTTCTGTGTATATTTATATCCACTGAAACTTACAGTCAGATTAGCACTTGTTGATGATGATCCAATATCCTCAGTGATCGTAAATTCTAAGCTATTATTAGCAGGTACGCCATTAAGAAAATCAACCAGGTCACAACTTGGTAAACGGTTTATTGCATACAAACTGACAGATTTCAAACGTTCAACCTTGTTCTCCTGCTGTTGCTTATTAAGGTAATAATTAGGCTCGAAATCGTAGACTGTATATCCTCCGGTCGGGTATGTAATTTTTTTCAAACTACCTGCCTTCATATAGTTGAAATCAGCGTCACGATTTGAACCAACATAAACCGGGGATCCGTCATATAGTTTAGTATAAAATGTACGAGGAATTAAGGTTTCATTGGTCTTTCCATTATAATACCCCCAGAAGTCCTGTGGGGTTGTATTCCTAGGAGGCAATGGTGTAGCATCATATTCAAACTTGAAATCATTAATGAACATTCCTTTTTTATCATAAAAAGCGACTCCATTTAATTTCAGACTCTTTTTCTTAACCTCAGGGATATCTATGTTAATTAATGGCTTCCCCCATGCGGTTCTTTCAAAATAACTATTATTCAGAAACGCTACCGTCTGTATCAAATTCCTTTTGCTATCAAAAACATTAAATCCGGTTATTCTAAAACGGGAACCGGGATTACCAGGATAGTCCAATCTGTCATCAGCGCTGGTAAACTCTAGTGAACCATTCCTAAAAAGAACTTTATCCAGAACCTGGACATCTGGAATTGTCGTGGTCATAGATGTTATGCTTGTCGCATCAAAGTTTTGTCCATTGGCATCAATTGTAGAAAGCTGACCTCCATCATCCAAAATATAACGGGTGGTATTTACTACCTTCGTTTCTAAATAATGGCCTTTTTTGTACTTAAAAAATATAGTATCCGAATTATCTGCAGAAATAATTTCCGATAAATAGTAGCCAGATATATATCTCCCGCTTTCAACTGTTCCGTTAGCAACACCATCGTCAACAGAGGAATAATTTGTAATACTGGTTTCAACAGTAGCCGTCCCATCCAGCGCCTTGCCAAATCTGTAGGTATTACCAACTTTATCCTTTGCAATAATTATATTATTTACAAAATCGGCGGTATACTTATTTGAATCTAGATTCATACTTATAAGCCTTCCTGTACTATCCAAGCAGAACTCATCACGAAATAAATTGGTGTTTACTGAAAAATTATCCGGTTCCTTATCCAGATTTACAGCGGAAGCCAAATACGCATTATTACCAATTTTTCCCGCGGCGTCCAGTTCATCAATTGAATTATAATTGGGAATAGATTTACCGGTTATTAAAAATCCCCAGCTTCCCTCATCGGCCTTATCTCTGACAACTCTTGCAATAGCTCCTCCTGCGTTCAGTGTCCATCCAAGTCCCACAAACGAGGATTCCTGATCTAACTTTATCCCACTGGCATGATAAGATAAAGATATTGGCAGTTCCAATTTCCCTCCCTTTATTGTATATAACGGTATTGATATAGAGGGTACACCCGTTGATTGCTCTACCTTATATTCTCCATACTGACCGAGCGCCGCCACATTGGGAGAGTGCGCCGTATAATTGGGTATTTCCAGCCCTCCTTGCGCCTGCGCCATAACACGTATGAATGGCGATACAAGTGCAAATAATAATATTGTTATTTTAGTCTTCATAGCCTATTGTATTAGAGAACTCCTGTCATCAGACATTAGCTCGGCATCCAGTTTAATGTTATTGAAAGATTGTTTTTTTAGTGGCACGTTAAACAATTTAAGAGACACGTCTCTTTCTATAATTATCATTTGAGGTGAATAATATTTAGATAAGGATCTCGGGGATTACCCAACAGCTACTGTAAGTACCCCTTAACGGCAGACAGTTTAAAATTAGATAAAAGTGTTAATTTTAAACTAATCTGTTCATCATGAAAAAAACAAGATTTACAGAATCCCAGATTGTTTCTATCCTTAAACAACAAGAATCCGGGATACCGACCAAAGAGATCTGCCGACAACACGGCATTTCAGAAGCGACTTTCTATAATTGGAAGAGTCGTTATGGAGGTATGGAAGCCTCAGATGTAAGGCGTTTGAAAGATCTAGAAGAAGAAAATGCGCGTCTGAAAAGGATGTATGCTGATGTATCCCTGGATAATCAACTTCTTAAAGATCTCTTCACAAAAAAAGGCTGGGCCCTGCCACCCAAAGACAAATAGCGCATGAGCTGGTTAGTGAAGAAGGTATTTCTGTGAGTAGGGCCTGTAGACTTGTATCCTTTCCACGATCTCAATTCTATTACAATAGCCGTAAGAATGATAATGCAGTTATTATTGCATTGCAGGAATTGGCTTTTAAGCATCCTAATTACGGCTTCAGGAAGCTATCCTCTTATTTGCGGAGGGCAGGCCATAAATGGAATCATAAACGGATTTACCGTGTTTATAGGCTATTAAAACTCAACAAACGTAGGAAAGGGAAAAGACGATTACCCGCCCGGATAAAGCAACCACTGATCAGGCAACAAATGATTAACGTTAGTTGGAGTATGGATTTTATGAGTGATAGTATGACTGGTAATAGACGCTTCCGGACTTTTAATGTAATGGATGACTGTTCAAGAGAAGCATTGGCTATTGAGATCGATACATCCCTATCTGCCAAGAGGGTTACGCGGGTACTGGACCGAATATTGACAACACGTGGTAAGCCGAATAGTATACGAGTAGATAATGGACCGGAGTTCACTTCTACAAAGTTTTGCCTATGGTGCAAAACGAATAATATCATCGTTCAATACATCCAGCCAGGTAAGCCAATGCAAAACGGATATATAGAAAGGTTTAACCGTCTATATCGTGAGGCTGTTCTTGATGCATACTTATTTTTTGACCTTAACCAGGTACGAGAGTTAACAGAGGAGTGGCTGGAAGAATACAATCAGCGTAGACCACATGAAGCATTAAATAATCTTACCCCAGAAGAGTGGAAAAACATGGTTCTTGAAGAAACGATTCTCCAGAAGAATACTGTTTGCTAAACGGGGTACTTACACTACAATGGCTATTATATTAATAGCAAGATATAGGATAACATTTTCATACAACTTGTTGATTAATTACATGTAGTTTAATCTTCTTATGCGAAGAGCCCTGACACTTATAACAACACTAGCAAAAGCTAAGGGGTAGATTATAAGTATTTTGAGAACATAACAGGTTTGAACGATCAGTATACCCAGGGATGACCCCAATATTTAGATGGACAATTTATAGCTACGAACAATTTTTGACAATATCTCATTTGTATAGGTTGAACAATTCTAATAGTCATTCAAAATATTGGCAGTAAATAATTCAAATGAAACGTGAAGTTTCGTAAAGCTACTGATAGTCACTATACCACATTAGTTGTATATGAATACACGAAACACTGTAAGTCGAAATAATGCAAAATAATTCATCACTACGCAAGTAATCTGCGTACTATTCTACACCAAAGTGTAGCAGAGAAAAAAATAAATCTACTGACGTTTGCAAAAACCTTTTACAGATATAAGAAGACATCCAAGCCATAAACTACACCCTCTATGCATAACAATATAGCGATCTGCAAACACTGCAATATTACAATTGACAATAAATTTTGTGGCAATTGTGGTCAACCGATGCAGCTTAAAAGAGTTGATAAAGACTATATTTTACATGAAATATGGCACATCCTGCATTTTGAAAAAGGCATATTTTATACTATCAAAGAAATGCTCGTCAGACCCGGAAAAAATGTAAAGGAGTTTATTGTAGAAAACAGGAGCAGACTGGTAAAACCAATCATCTTCATCATCGTCACCTCACTCATTTATACAATTATCATTAACCTATTCCACATCGAAAAAGAATATATATCCTATCATGGAACGGAGCAAACAGAACACGCTGCAATGAATTTAATTTTCGCATGGGTACAACATCACTATGGTTATGCTAATATCTTAATGGGATTAGGTATTGCCTTTTGGACCAAACTCTTTTTCAGAAAGTATGATTACAATTTTTTCGAGATACTGATCCTGATATGTTTCGTCATGGGAATAGCGATGCTGATCTATGCTGTCTTTGCGTTTTTCGAAGGATTAACAAAGTTATCGCTGATGCAGATTTCAGGGATATTATCCATACTATATTGTACATGGGCAATCGGGCAATTCTTTGACCAAAAGAAAGTGACCAGTTACCTAAAAGCCTTCGCCGCCTATCTGCTGGGGATGCTTACATTTTTGCTTTCACTGGGACTTTTAGGGATCCTGGTGGAACTTATCAAACACTGAGACCTGCACACGATTCAGGTCATCATTTTAACTTAAGTGAAAAATGGATTGACCGGTACTGCGGACCTTTGACATGAGAAACAACAAATACAACATCATGTCAACGTCATACTATCATACAACAACATACAGTCAGGATGATCATTAGCGGTGGTCAATCAGTAATTGGCGGTATTCCCTTTATTGTGATGGCCAACGTACCTACCATGGGTATAAACAGCCTGGCCGGGATATGCCGCATTTGGCGTCTTTTATTACCTGCTTGCCGCATTTCACCTGTCCAGAACGGCTGATATGAAAAGCGCCATATAAGTGTATGAAAAATCGCCGGTTCAGGGCAGTTTATCCTATTAGCGTTTCACCCGTTTTCTGATCCTGCTTAATGAAGGATTCGTGATTCCCAGAAAAGATGAAATATGATAAGCAGGAATCCTTTCGATGATATTCGGATGTTCATCTAACAAGCGCAGGTATCGTTCTTCATGGGAGAAAAACATGAATTCTTCTGCACGTGTCTGTGCATAAGCAAAGAACAATTCCGCCAGCAGTTTTCCGAAATGCAGCCAGTTGGTATTCTTCGCATAAAGGCTATGGAGATCCCTGTAGGATATAAAGATAATTTCCGCATCTTCCATCGCCTCTATATAGTACCAACAAGGGTTTTGAGAGATAAAACTTCTGAAAGAAACGACGAACTGATTCTCAGAAAAAAAGAAGATATTTTTATCCGTCTCCGTTTTAGGATCATGATAGTAAATACGGAAAATACCTTTTACGACTAGTCCGAGATCGTTGCAGACCATACTCTGCATATTAAAAAAGTCGCCTTTATTGATCTTCCGTGTTTTCCAGAATGTCTCGCTCTCTGCGATGTCTTTTTCTGTCAAAGCCGCGAAATTCTTTAGATGCTGCGCGAGGATCTCGTTGTTTTCAGTCATGATCGTCATATTAAAGGATATAAATTCCTCCTGATACATTCACAGGTATCAGGCAAAGTATCCAAATTTCCGCAACTGGATATCTCTGCATTTTAACTTAAGTGAAAAGTTGACCTGAATTTAACGAATCCTTAGCAGTTTCATTTGCGGCAGAGGAAAGATTTGACCAACATACCACCCTTGGGTATATAATATGACAATTCATAAAAATCGGGAGTTAAATTTCTTTGAATTGTATAAATTTGAAGAATGGCGACGATAATGATGAAAAAGGCTAAAGGGCAATTCAGGGTAGCCGGTATTAATGAAGGCAAGTGCACCCTGGATTCCTATAATCGCAGGGACTTTTATAAAATCAGTCTCGTTACAGAGGGATCTCCATGCAGCCTACGTTATGGGTCATTACCAGACATTTACGTTGACAAACCGGCCCTGATGCTGGTCAATCCGATTGTGCCTTATAATTGGACGGTTCCGGAAAGGCTCATTCCTGCTGATGGGTATTTTTGTGTATTTAACGACGAATTTATCCGCGCCAGCGCACAACTTTCCGGTCTTATGGATCGCCTGTTCACCACCCAGGAGTCTCCCGTTTACTTCCCGGACGCCGTTACGCAACAGTTCTTAACAGGGTTATTTATCCGGATGCGTTCCGACGCTGACATGGATTACACAGATAAGGACGAGTTATACCGTAGCCATCTCAGCCTGATATTCCATGAGGCCATCAAAATGCGACGTACAACAGATACAGCGGAGAACGGGATTCCCCGTGTTGCTGCCGAATTCATCCGCCTGTTAAACCATCAGTTCCCCATAGACATGCCTTTACAGCCGATCTCCCTTAAAAAGGCATCCGATTATGCGGACCGTATCGCTGTACACGTAAACCATTTAAATATGGCGGTACAGAAAGCAACAGGGAAGTCCACCACTATGCACATCAGCGAGCGCTTATTTGCTGAAGCAAAATCATTACTGAGCTATACAGAATACACCCTGGCGGACATTGCAGCTGGCCTCGGCTTCGAATACCAGAGCTATTTCAACCGGTTTTTTAAGAAGTATGCAGGCGTCACACCCTCCGACTATCGCAAAAACTTTGAAAAGTATAAATAGTACTTTGAAAAGTCTTCGGTAGGAAAGGCTGGTCGCCATAGCTTTGCTTTCATAAAATTTCTGGTATGGAGACATCATCAAGTTTTAAACCGACCTTTTTATTAGGTGGCGATATAGAGATCAATCGTATGGGCTATGGAGCTATGCGTATTACCGGCCCAAAGATCTGGGGGATGCCTGAAAATCCGCAGAACTCAATAGATGTTCTACAACGAGCTGTTGAATTAGGCGTAAACTTTATTGATACAGCCGATCAGTACGGCCCATTTACCTCCGAGCAATTAATTGCAGATGCGTTATATCCTTATAAGGATAATGTCATTGTAGGCACCAAAGGCGGCCTTGTACGCTTTGGCCCCTGGGCAGATATTAATAACGACGCCAGTCCACAGCACTTACAGGATGCACTTGACGGCAGTCTGCGCAGACTTAAACTGGAACAGATAGCACTTTATCAATTACACCGCATCGATCCTAAAGTTCCGGCAGAAATCAGCTTTGATTTCCTGGCGAAAGCACAGCAACAAGGCAAAATAAGACACCTGGGCTTATCTGAGGTATCTGTAGAGGATATTAAACTCGCGCAAAAACACTTTAAGGTCGTTTCAGTGCAGAACCGCTATAGCGTACTGGATCGTCAATGGGAGTCCGTACTGGAATATTGCAAATCTGAAAACATCGCCTTCATTCCCTGGTTCCCGATAGGCGGCGGCATGGTGCAGTTAGAAGAAAAGCTCCAGGAAATAGCTACCCGTAAGCAAGTGACCATGCATCAGCTGGCATTGGCCTGGTTATTACATCGTGCAGATAATATTCTGTTGATACCTGGTACTTCCAGCGTGGCTCACCTGGAGGAGAATATAAAGGCGGCGACTATTGAACTGACTGCCGATGATATAAAGGAGCTGAATGGACTGGTGCAGTAACAATATCACAAACGAATTCAACCTTTTACCTTCAAAAAATAACCTGTCATTACTGACAGCTTATTTTTTGAAGGTTGATATGGGCTTTAATAATAGAATGTCTTTAAAAACTTATTCACCCAAGTCGTTTTTCAGCAGAATGGTCTTATTGTTCAAGCCATACGCTGCTAACCTATGATTCAGATTTGATAAGATATAGTCCTTTTCTTCAGGGAATTTTTCTGCGATTCTTTTATAATGTTGTAATAGCCTTATATCGTACACATCAGAAAGTGCCTGCAATGCGCTATGAATAACCCTGTTAGAAGAGGCATTTAGTCCTTTTATAAAGGTCTCTAAAAAGTCGCTTTTATTTTTCAATTTCCCCAATGTATAAAATGCTGTCACTTGCATTTCTTCATGTTCTCTTTCTGCAAATGGAACAATCAGGTCACCAAAGTCAGCTGTTGCATCAGCCAGTAAATATGTGCAAAACCTGAATTTCTCCGCATCATCAACATCGGCTATGTATTTGCGAATAAGCGGTACCCATTCAACACTGGTGCTTTTTGCATACCAACGAATCATACTGCAAACACTTCCTATATCCGTTCGGGCCAGGTCAACCAGATAAGGTTTTGCTCTTCCATAATCAAATTTGGTAAGTATGTGAAGCAGATCTTGTTTAAACTCCTTGCTGCCGTTTAACAATTGTTCTTCAACAATTTCTATTGTCTCCGCTTCTAATTTGTGTTTACATAAAATGCCCTTTAAACATTCTTCTTTTTCCTTGATACTACCCGTTTCTAAGAACAGGTGGATCATTGTCGTGTCTGGGCCTCCCATTGCATAACCAAACCAATTTACACCATCCTGTAATAGTTGACCAGAAATGACTTCATCCAGCCAGCGTTCATACCAATCCAGGAAATTGACTTCAAAAGTGAATTGTGGTTTTGGGCCATCCATAGAGATATTCACAACACGTCCCTTATATGCACCATTTATAATAAGCCCATGAATATACGCACAACCCTGGGATCCGATAGGAATAACACCTCCCCATATTTTACCCAGTTCTCTATAAAGCTCCTCATCCGAAAGCTCTTCATCGTCATCAATCTTTGCATTTAATGATTGCCAATATTCCGCTGACATGTCCGGATAAATGACACAATCATTCTTCAGATATTCTTCTGCTTTATCACCAATGAGCTCTTTTATATTTCTCCCCAATGGATAAATACCATAATAAGGGCCGGCTGCCGAATCTTCATACCCGGTACCACCATTCCCAACCTGTAATAAGAAAGACCTGTAACAATCAGGGAAGCTAACCCCGTATTGTTCTTCCAGTTTAAGGATATCCTCCGCAGCAACAGGCTCATTCACCTGGTATTTATGATTTTTTGCGCCTAATACCGTTAAGTATTTATCAACATTCCGGGCCTGGGAAAGTTTATCTTTTATTCTTCGTATCTGTTCATCAAACAATACCATATCTGTTGCAATTATTACACTATCGCAATGATATAATAAAGCCACTTATAAAACAAAAAGCAGCCCTCAGGCTGCCTTTTTCCTATTCACAGATAAATGCTATTATAACGTCTCAATAAACCCAATACTGATTCCTCTGAAACAATCATCCGCGCATCCATCTTCCACATACCCACAACTGGAGATCATCCCATGATTATTTGCTTCAAAATACGTCTTCGCATTATCTCGCTTTTTCAACCAATCATTCTTTGCACTACTATAGATATCATCCAGTGTGAACAATCCGGCGCCTGCTGTATGCGAGCCCAGACTGGCCGCATCTTCTTCCCACTGTGTGCGTGTTACAAAATCGGGACTGCCAGGTATTCGCTCTTTCTGTACATATGAACGTGCTATGACATGCCCATCCTTCACAGTCATAATAGTTTCAGATGCAGTACCCGCCCAGCTGGCCGTAGCCACCATATAACGATAGGAATTACCGGAATAAGCCTTAAAGCCGTTCCAGGCTTTTTCACTTTTGGAATAATCATCTCCAAACTCCATGTCCTTCTTACACGATATCAACAGCGAGGCGATTAACACGAGGATAACAGGGTAAACATTGAGCTTCATAAACAATATAGGTTTTCAGATAGAACGGGGGAATAATTGTAAAAGTTACATTCCCTATCCAGGAAATGTCTCTTCCGGCTGATCCAGGCACTTCTAGTTGTGTCTACACGGCATAAGCATCAGGCCACCCCTGTTTTACAATCGTGGCATTCTTTGATACATTCACTAAAAGATCAGGGGCTTGTTCGCAGGGCATTGACTATGCAGATTCCTCCTTTTTATTATTTTTACAGATAGTTATTACAAATTCAATGAAGAGAGTCCCTTATATTCTTTTGTATATCATACTGGTTGCCGCGTGGTGTATATTGTTCTATCAATTCATGACTCCGGTAAAAGACGGTCAGGCCATATTATCATTATTTACCAGCTGCGCGTTTTATAGCCTGATCTGGGGCGTTATGGTCTCTCTCTTTCAACGTCTGTTCGGCTGGAGAGGATACGGCATGTTATTGCTGCCTGTGGCAATTATGATCGTGTTCCTCCTGGGCATGGATAAATCGACTTTTCTGTTTATGATCGGGCTGATGCTTATCAGTGTCCTGGTCTCGCTCACTAAGATATTTGCATACAGAAGGAAGAATCCGCGTTGATAGAGATTCCTTCCTGCACACAAAGAGGTCGACCTGTTCCTGTCGACCTCTTTGCGTTTAAAGCGATCAAAGGCATTTACAAACTAAATGCTTATCCAACTACCACCACAGCAGCACCTGTTTTATTGGCGCCGTTCTTTCTATCCTTCCGAATATCGATGAATCCATAATTGCCGCCACCTTCAATAAATACACTCCCCTTCGCTACGCCCACATGACCACTGATATCTGCATTAAAACCACGCAAAAGAACGGGGAAACCGGACAGTACAATAAAGCCTGCAGCGATCAATGGTCTTAAAAATTCCTTATAATTTTCATGATCTGGCCGGGGGAATCGGGTTTTATGTACTTTTCACTTTAGTAATCCAGTATTATGACACACGGCAGTAAATCACCACACATCCTCAATACGTCCACTAACCTCCTGGGCTTTTGTTTAATTGTGCTGACCTCTATCAAAGTCATGCACTTTAATCATAGTACATTGATCGATGACAGTACCGGCATTGCAGCATTACTCTTAATGGCCAGTTGTTTTCTTTCTTTCCTGTCTATGCGCGCAGAAGGTAGCCGTAGCAGCGAACGGATGGAGAAAATGGCTGATTATGTATTCCTGATTGCGTTGATCTGCGTAAGTGTGACCATCGTATTGGTCTCCTTTAATATCATTTCATAGGTCGTAACACCAGCTTATTTATAAGTCTTAAACAAGCGGTCCCATATACTCGTGTAGAAACCAAAATTGTGAGTTATGTCCTGGTGATGATTATGGTGAAAAGTAGACGTCCCCAGGTATTTAATCAGCGGTAAGCGCAGGATCTTTTCCGGTATAGGCTCTATCCCCAGATGCCCTGCTAATCCGAAGATGACATTGATCATCAGATAGATCACAATGGCGTAGACGTTGAATGGATATACAACCAGCAGCAACAGCCACAAACTACCAAAACCAAATGCTTCAACAGGATGCAGGACGAACAGATCTATCGGCTTCGGATCGACGGCTTCGTGATGCAGCCGATGTACCGCTTTATACAGGAAGGTTTTATGGATAGCAATATGAAAAACGTACATCAGCAGGTCCATCGCCAGGAACAGGAGCAGAAAATCCAGCAGGAGATTCCATGAAACACCCATCGTAATCTTAACAATTCCATGTTTCCAAAGCCAGAAACCGGCATAAGTAACAATAGTATTGATGATATTAGTAATGATGCAAATGGTCCATTCTTTTGGCGTATAAGGGCCTTTATAGTAAAAACGGCCTATTAATAAGACGACACAGGTAATCAGCACGTTTTCCAGCAGGAAAATGAGCCAGACGTACCCTACGGGTAGCTGCAACAGATAGTTGAGGAGTGTTTCGATATTCAAAGCAGTGTAAATCTAAACAATTCTCCTTATCGCTGCTATTGGCTGAATACATACTAAATGAAAAAGGATACTATCTTTATACATCGCATTCCTATAACCTGTATTTCTACATGATGAGTGACGTTTTATTATATTTCTCTAACCATATGTGGGCACTGTTTCCCGGCTATGCATTTACTATTCTCCTGCTAATGGTATTATCACCAATTTTCACGTTCATTCATCTACATAAGAAAAATCTGCTTGTTTCAGCCAATATAACAGCTGCTGCTGTCGCCTGCTTTTTGTTATTCTTATGGCTGCTTGAACTACTTATTGCCTATCATTACGAGGACGATGCAGGACATGGCTTTTTCTTATTCCGGTTGCGGGCATTATCAATTCCGATATTATTACTGGTTATCAATATCCTCTTATCGCTATCACCAGGAAGGCGCTATAGTATTATCTGGACCATTACAATGGTTATACTCTGTAATCTTTCCTTTTATATAGAAAATATCTGGCTATTCATCACTAGTTTTCTCCCCGACTACCTGCATACTAACTGGTCTACCAAACCATTGCCCTGCTACCAATATGGCCTGTGGTATGCATCATATACATTCGCGTTTATCGTACTTACACTTTTATTAACTGGCATACGTCACAAATATAGAAAGCATTAATCCGGAATGCGCTATGCATCCCGGATCATACTTTTATTTTGCGGATAAAGCCACCAGTAATTTCTGTGCCGTTGGTGCTGCAGAAGCAGGATTCTGTCCTGTGATCAGCAAACCGTCCTGTACTGCAAATGGCCCCCATGGCGTTTCACTTTTTTCATATTTAGCGCCACGCTCTTTCAACATATCCTCCAGGGAGAAAGGTATCAGGTGTGTCGTCTGACCGGTCTGTTCTTCATTATTAGAGTAGCCGGTAACTGTCTTACCACTGGTGAAGTAAGCCCCGCTTTTTGTCTTAATATTCTTTAAAGCAGCAGGACCATGACAAACGAAGGCAACAGGCTTTTGCTGTTCGATGAATGCCTGGATCAGGGCAACTGATTTTGCATTTTCAGGCAGGTCCCACATAGGTGCATGTCCACCGGGGTAGAATACTGCGTCATAATCTTTTGCCTTAACCGTACTCAGTTTTACGGTATTATTCAGCACCTTCTGTGCCTGCCCATCCCCCAGAAATTGTTTTGCAGACGGCGTCAGGAAATCAGGTAATATACTTCTCGGATCAACAGGTGCTTTACCGCCTTCAGGAGAAGCGATCGTCAGTTCGATATTGTTTTCTTTTAACAGGTAGTAAGGAGTGGTGAACTCTTCCAGCCAGAGGCCCATTTTAGTACCATCTTTCAATGCGGAAAAGGAAGTCACTACAATGAGTACCTTCTTTTTCTGCTGCGCGGATACGCTTGTTGTATGCAATGCCAGTACGGAGATCAGGGCCATTAATGCTGAGACATATTTTATCTTCGTCTTCATATATTTATTTTTTCACAAAGCTACCTTTAGGTGCTACCTTGCGACAAGGACCTGTATCACAGATTTGATGTGATGTAGGTCACATCAAATCATTCACCTTTGCGTTCAACTGAACTTATGTACCCGGCGCTGAGAAAACATTTTGCGGAATTAGCTGATCTGACTGATGCCGAATATGAGCGCATAGTTTCCTGCTTTAAAGAGAAACGGTTTAAAAAACATGCCATCATTCTTCATCAGGGCGATCCCGTCAATCATGAATATTTTGTGCTGAAAGGCTTATTGAAAACCTTCCTGGTAGACAATAACGGCAAAGAGCATATTCTGCAATTCTCTATGGAGAACTGGTGGGTATCAGATTATCAGGCCATGCATACCGGTGCTCCCTCTTCCTTTATTATTCAATGCCTGGAAGATGTCGAGCTGTTATACATGTCTTATGATGACCGTAAAAGGCTGTGTGACGAAATACATCAATATGAACGTTTCTGCCGGTTGAAAGTCACCTCCGGCTTTATCAGTATGCAGAACAGGGTTATGGCATTGCTGAAGAATGATGCGCAGTCCAGATATCAGCAGTTATTACACCAGTATCCTACTTTATTTCAGCGGGTACCCAAAGCGATGATCGCCGCATATCTGGGCGTCAGCAGGGAGACCCTGAGCAGATTACAGGTCTGATCACTGACTATTCTGCCAGCTGATCAATCGCGTCTTCCGGGATGTCAAAATACAGGTAGGTAATATTGATGTTCAGCACTTCTTTCATCGGGATGATCAGGTAATCCCCCTTTACAGGCATGGAGTCGCCCGTATGCTGATCGTAAAAGCTGGCCTTACCTGCTTCCACATGCGGTTTATCTGATCTGAACTCCTTTCGCAGATCCCTTTTTACAGCACGTTGCAGCACGATATAATCCAGCTCGGTCGACTTAGGTTTATAGTAATATTTCACCAGGATACCCGAATACAGGATACTGGCTTCCTTGGTATTGGCCAGCACGTCCAGGTAGACCAGGTCTATGTTAGACACATTGCTTTGTTCTCCTGATATATTCAGGATATCGCCTTCAAATGCTTCGTACCATTCATTTCCCAGACCAAATAAACGGGATACCAGCTTCCAGCCCATTTCCAGCTTATTAATCACAAACCCCAGTACGCCACCCAGAAAAATAGCCAGCAGGTTATACCCCAGAAATTTAATGATGTCCGGACCTAATACAGCATTGTTCAGGGTAAATCTTGCGTTGGAATAAATAATATTCAGGATAAGGTCAAACTTTACTGTCACATTGAACAGGCAGAAGCAGAGCAGGATAATGATATGGATAAAAATAGGGACCACTGTAAATACCCATATAGAGTCAGTGATCGATAAAGTAGACAACAGCCCTTTCAGATTTTCCAGGCGGTTAACAGCCAGTCTGAAGGATATTGCAGGAAGAAATAACAGCGTGAGGATAAAAGCACCTAATGCTAAATTCATCTTTGAGGCAGATATGGCTAAATATGGATACCGGGTTACATAGAAGTCACTTTACGGACCCTGACTTCCAGGTCACGCAAAGATCTTCCGTCATTGATGGCTACATGAAAAGGAATAGCAACCCCATTGGATAATTGTTTGAAATTATTCACAACAGCTGCAATTAATGCATTAGAAGCCTGTGTACTCTTTAAGAAGGCAGTACCCTTTTTGCTAATTTTTGCTTTCATGATACCCAAATATAAGGGTTTTTCCTGCAAAGGAGCAAACACCCACTTAAAGCACTGTTCCACAATTAAATACAATAATTTTCCCTGTCCACTATAACCTGATAAAGCCCCTTTTCTGACTCCCCTTTACAAAAATAATTTCCCGTTTTATTCCAAACAAAACTATATTTGCGACAACATGTATCCGAATTATCTAAATTAACTCTTTATGAAACATCTCATCATTATAGGCGGCGGTTTCTCCGGGTTCTGGAGTGCTGTGAGCGCTGTAAGACAGAGCCGGGAAATGGGAAAAACGGCTGAACTGAAGATCACCGTGATCAATAAAGACAACTACTTAACCAACCGTCCAAGGCTGTATGAAGCACACCTTGATACCGTGCGGACCAATATCCAGCCATTACTGGAACCGCTGGGCGTATCCCTGTTGACCGGTCTGGTCACAGACATTCAGCCAGCGGAACATCGCCTGATCATGGACCAGGATGGCCAGCAAACAACCTTAACATATGATTATCTGATTGTTGCAGCAGGCAGCAGATTAAAACGTCCTGATATTCCCGGGGCAGAAAAGATCCATCATATCGACGATTTCCAGGGCGCTACGCAGTTGCACGCACATATTGCCCAGCTGGCAGCCGGCGGTTTTAAAGAAAATGGCGCTGATACGGTAGTGGTAGTCGGCGGTGGATTGACAGGACTGGAGATCGTGACGGGTGTACAGGAGATTGTTAATAAATATGCGGACCGGCAGATAAAGGTAGTATTGATCGACCGGCAGGGTAATGTAGGCGGCGCCTATTCCCCTGAAGCCCGTACCTATATTAATGAAGTGTTGCTGAACCAGCATATTGAATTACGTCTGGGCACCCTTCCGGTAAAAATTGAAGAAAACCTGGTCTACCTGGCTAACGGAGAACAGATCCCTGCCGGCACCGTTGTATGGACGGCCGGTCTGGAGGCTAATCCGCTACATGCTTTCTTCACCGGCGACAAAGACAATATGAACAGACTGGCCGTTGACGAGTATTTCAAATTACCTGGTTATAGCAATATTATGGTCACCGGAGATGCGGCCCTCTCCAAACCAGATGGCGTAAACCATGCGCTGATGTCCTGTCAGTATTCCCTGTTCCAGGGTAAGTGGTCAGGTCACAATGCTGTGGCCGATCTCTTTGGCGGAGAGAAACTACCGTATGTGCAATCCACTTATGTTACCTGCGTCGACCTTGGGCCTGAAAAGGCATTATTCACCAGAGGATTTGAGCGGAAAATGGAAGCGAATGAAGCAGTGGGCAAACAGATCAAGACAGAAATTAACACTGTATGGATCGTACCATCTCCAGACCCAGAGGCAAACGTTGCGGCTGCAATCCCGGCAGATCCTGCTTTTTAGCTATCTTTGGGGGATAACCAGCTTAAAATTGTATGCCATTACTGGGAAAAGGTGTTGAATACGCGATTCACTCAATGTATTATCTGGTGGACGTGTCCAGGGATAGTGCCATGACGATTGCGGATATGGCTACATTTCAGAATATCTCAGAAAGCTATCTCGCAAAGATCTTTACCCGTTTGCAAAAGGGCGGACTTGTACGTTCGGCCCTGGGAGTGAAAGGAGGATATGTCCTGGCCAGACCGGCCGAGGAAATCTCATTCTGGGATATAGCCGTGGCAGTGGAAGGCAGGGTCTCTCTCTTCGAATGTCATGATGTACGCTCCGGTTGCGTAATCGGTATGACAAATGGAGGGCAGACAGGCGTATGTACTGTACATGCCGTTTTCCTGGAAGCCAGTCAGAAACTGGAAGCTTTCCTGAAAACAAGAAACCTCCGCTGGCTGCATACAACACTCCTGGATATCATCCCAGATGAAACAAGAGCCGAAGCAGAAAACTGGTTTAATCTCCAGAAACTCAGAAAGTAAGTTTACTTATTATAGAAGGTCCTCCCGTTGGAGGGCCTTTTTTATTGCCCTTCCTATCTATTTAAAAAATTTCTTGCGGTCACATCAAAGTATACCTCCACCCCAATTGTCATAATAGCAAAACCCTCATTTTCCCTAAAGTAAACCATTAACTATGCAAAAGTTCACAATGCTGATTGCTATCCTGGCTATATTCAGCAGCTGCGCCAAAGACGCGGCATCCACGACTGGTACAGATCAGGCCAACGGAGGCCGTAAGCCTGCTGCAGAAGCTACTTATGTCAGTTTCAGCGGATATACCTGGGAGGTAAGAAATGAAGCAGGCACTTCCGGTCCAGGTCCCAACTATTGGAGCAACTCATCCAGCAATGTATGGGTGGATGGCGCTGGTCACCTGCACCTGAAAATAAGGAAAGACGCTGCCACCGGCAGATGGTATTGCCCTGAAGTAACCACTACGCAGTCTTTCGGCTATGGCACTTATGTATGGAAAGTAGAAGGCGCTGTAGATAAACTGGATAGAAACATTGTACTGGGTCTGTTCAATTACAAATCCGGCGATAATGGTCATCATGAAGTAGACATCGAATTTGCTCGCTGGGGCAATAACGCATGGCCTAATTATAACTATACTGTGTATCCTGCCACCGGTTCAGGCAACGTATCCCAGACTTATGAGCTGGCCCTGAATGGCACCTACTCTTCGTATAAGTTCACCAGGACTGCGACGTCCGTAGCCTACAAAGGTTACCATGGACACAACCTTACTGAAGCAAATTCCTTCTTCCCATGGACGACTCCTGCAGGATATAATGTGAGCACATTAGCCCTGCCGGTGCACATGAACCTCTGGTTGTTTGAGGGTAGTGCGCCTTCCAATAACCAGGAAGTAGAAATCATTATACACTCATTCACATTTACGGCAGCGTAAGTGTTTTAAGTTTTGTAATGGAGAGGGTTACGCCTGGAAGGTTTCCACCTTCTGGTTAACCCTTTTCTTATTAAATTAAGTTAGATTTACGGCCAGCAAAGTTTACCCCCAAAACACCACATTATGGCCGCCCACACTATTAATGAAGTCATTCAGCAACTGGAAGACATTATTACTACCTCCGCAGATACCAACAGCAGACTTGGCTTCTTTGCCGCCCTCTATCACAAAGTAACCGTCAGGGTACAGGAAGGCATTCTCAATCATGAATTTGAAGATGGCCCCAGGATGGAAAAACTGGACGTCACATTTGCCAACAGGTATATAGAAGCCGTTCGCCAGTATAAAAATGGTCAGCCGCCTACCGGCTCCTGGCTGGTCGCATTTGAAGGCGCCGAAAAATCATCCGTATTGGTTTTACAGCATCTGTTGCTGGGCATGAATGCCCATATTAACCTGGACCTGGGTATTGCTGCTGTGGAAACATCCGGTGATCAGGACATCCGCTTTATTCGAAGAGATTTCAATACCATTAATGATATTCTGGGTTCTCTGACAGGAGAAGTCCTTACAGAAATCAACCGCATCTCCCCTTTTCTGTCCCTGCTTGGCCTGAACGCCGGCAATAATGAATCTATTCTGATACAATTCAGTCTTACCAATGCCCGGGACGGCGCCTGGCGTTTTGCCGAAGAACTATCGGAGAAAAAGGGAGCTGATTACACGGCCTGTATTGCAGCCAGAGATGCCGGTATCGGGAAACTTGCAGTGGGATTATTACAACCAGCCGGAAAGCTGATCAAATTTACCGTCTGGATCATCCGTCTTTTTGAATGGAGAAGCCCCCGCCGGATCATACAGGCACTTTATGCGGCCAAAAGAGCTTATATCCGTGTGTCTGCTCAGCCCGCACTACAGCCATAATATAGTTAGTACTACTATCCCGGCCTGGCAACACATGCTATTGAAATTTTCGAAAGATTGTATAATTTAAGCCCTCAATACGGAAGTTTACAAATTTATATCTTACTTATGGATGGCAAGGCTAAAATTATTTTTTTAGCAGATGATGACCCGGAAGACCAGGAAATCCTGAAAGACGCAATTTTAAAACAGGATCCGGCTGCAAATATCTATTCTGTCATGAATGGGCAACAGGCGATTGACTATCTGGTCAACTGTCCAGAGAACTGTTTGCCCTCATTGCTTATACTCGATTATAAAATGCCGATTTTCAATGCAGTAGAAATATTGGAAAAGATAGCCGGCGTCCCGCAGCTACAGGCGATCCCTAAAGTTGTATGGAGCACATCCAGCCAGGCCGACCATGTAAGACATTGCCTGGACAATGGTGCGGATCTCTATTTTGTAAAACCCACCAAAACGGAAGACCTGAATAACATGGCCCGCCAGATGCTGGATATCAGCAAAGACTAGTTGCTATTCAATCGGAATGAAGATATCGAAGGTAGCGCCGATACCCGGTATGCCATATGCCTTAATTTGCCCGCGATGATTCAGCACGATCTTTTTACAGATGGCCAGTCCGATACCCGTACCGGCAATATCCGGCAGGGTATGCAAACGCTGGAATACATCGAATATCTTTTCTGCATGGTCAGATTCAAAACCGATCCCATTATCGGATACAGATAATTTATATCCATTCAGCTCCGCATTGTTAAGAAGGATATCCTCTGCAGGCAACTGCGTTTTTGTAATAGTAATGTTGATATGGGGATGGCGTTCAGGGTGATGGTATTTGAGTGCATTACTGATCAGGTTATCAAATAGTTGACTAAACTGGAACGGAATGACACGCATCACCGGCAAGGGGTCCAGATGGACGACCGCCTTCAATTTGTCTATTGTAGGCTGGTGAGCCTCCAATACCTCATTTACAATGGTAGTCAGATCTACGTCTTCGGGTTCTTTAGAAAAGGCTGATGCCTGCGAATACATCAGCAGATCGTCAATGAGTCCCTGCATCCGGGAGGCTGCATTAATGGAACGGTGCAGGTATTCCCGCGCCTTTTCCGGTAATGCATCTGCTGCATTGTCATTGATATAGTTATTGTAGAACTGTACTTTCCGAAGTGGTTCTTTCATATCATGAGCCGCTGCATAAGCGAATTGTTCCAGCTCCCTGTTCTGAAATTCCAGGTCGCTTGCATACTGTCGGATCCTGTCTTCCGCCAGCTTTCTTTCTGTAAGGTCGCGGGTGACTTTTGAAAAGCCGATCACCTGCCGGTCTGCGTCATGTAAAGCTGTAATAACAATACTGCCCCAGAAACGGGTCCCGTCTTTACGCATCCGCCAGCCTTCATGTGCCGCTTTTCCGGTCTTCATCGCTTCCGAAATCAATTGTTCCGGTAATTGTCGTTTACGGTCTTCCGGTAGATAAAACACACTAAAGTGCCGGCCGACAATTTCAGATTCATGGTATCCCTTAATCTTTTCAGCGCCTTTGTTCCAGTTCTGAATAATCCCTGATCTATCCATGGAGAGTATGGCGTAATCTTCCACCTCTTCGATCATCTTATAATATCTCTCCTCACTCTGTTGAAGCTGCTCATTCAGTTCTGCGAGATGACCGGCCCGTATTTCTGTACCCGGAACAATGGTTACGGCCACTTTCTCAAAACAATGTATCAGTCCGATCACGCTCCCATCCCCGTCTTTTAGCGGCGTAATACTCCCCCTGACGATCACTGAAGTATCATCAGCATGACTAATCGTTGATTGCCAATCTTCTAAGGGTAATCCCTCCTCTAATACAGCAGCGATCACCGTACTGTCATGAAATATGGTTTCCCCCGCAGAGGGTGTTCTTCCCCACAATTTTACAGCGCGCGCATTGCAACATATGATGCCGCCATTCACATCACATATATAAGCTGCCACCGGCAATTGCTCCAGTAGTCCGGCAGACGAGATGCCCGCTTCACCTAGCAGTGTATTTGCCATTGCAGTGTTAAATCCTTGTTCCATGTCTTGAAATTATACAATCCTATGCTAATTTTAGCTGTGTCAGGTAGAACAGTACCTATTTAAATAAACAGCAAGCAGCCCTATCAGTATTAATCTTTAACTTTGCGCCGTTTTTTCCATATAAAACACAAATACTCAAATACTATCACATGAGATTCAACATTGCAACAATGATCGCTCCCGCAGCACTTGCATTCTGCATGGCTGCATGTAACAATCAGCAGGCAGGTGCAGAACATACTGCTGACAGCACCGTTACCAAACCAACAATTACAGAAGAAGCTGTTACTATCCAGGCTGACAGCGTTACCCTTAACAGCATTGTCGCTTTCAGCAGCGATACTACCGTTAAAAAACCAATTGTACTGATCGTACCTGAGTGGTGGGGATTGGATGATTACGTAAAAGGCCGTGCTAAACAACTGGCTGAGCTGGGCTACCTAGCAATCGGTATTGATTTTTATGGTGGTGGAAAACATGCAGAAAACCCTGACCAGGCTAAAGCATACGCTACCCCATTTTATATGAACCCACAGCTGGGTTTCAGCAGATTACAGGCAGCGCTGGCAAAGGCAAAAACCTTCCCACAGGCTGATACTACCCGTATTGCTGCGATCGGTTATTGCTTCGGTGGTTCTATGGTTCTGAATGGCGCGAAACTGGGTCTTCCGGTAAATGGCGTAGTGAGCTTCCATGGTGGTCTGCAGACCGTTCCTCCACAGCAGGGACTGACAAAAGCGCAGATCCTGGTATGTCATGGCGCAGCTGATCCATTTGTACCAGCTCAGGACGTAGCTACTTTCAAAAAACAACTGGATTCCCTGAGCATCCCTTATACATTTAAGGAATATGCAGGTGCTACCCATGCATTTACCAACCCTGCGTCTACTGCTAACGGCAAGAAATTCAATATGCCTATTGAATACAATGCTGCTGCTGATACCGCTTCCTGGAATGACATGCGTACCTTCTTTGGAGTAATCTTTAAATAAGCGTATTTAAGCACATTTTAATGGAGCGTCTACAAAATAGACGCTCCATTTGTTTTTCATGCCCTAACTTTGCAGCGTCAAAAACAAGGGAATGCTATGCGTAAGAAGATTATTCAGTTCAATTATATAAAACTTTTTGTTGCTTCTGTTATGGCGGGTTTATTATCAGCCCTCCTCGCAAGCGTACTGAAGCATATTACTGAACATTACGAAGAGCATTTTTTTAAGACTATCTCCGCTTCCTCCTACCTTTTCCTCATATTCCCGCTGATCGGTCTGGTACTGATACATGTACTCCGTAAATATGCTTTCCGGAAGAAACCCAACAAGGGTATTAAAGAGATCTATCTGACCCTGGACACCCGCCGCAATGAATTACCCAGCTATAAAATACCTTCTCACTTTATCAATGGTTTTCTGACAGTTATCTTCGGTGGCTCGACCGGCGTAGAGGTTTCTACAGTTGTGTCTACTGCTACTATCGGGGCTATGACCAGGCAAAAGGCATCCATCGCCAACAGCTATAAAACGGAACTGATCTGTGCTGGTGTAGCTGGTGGTCTGACAACGCTGTTTGGCAGTCCACTGGTAGGTTTACTATTCGCCGTTGAAGTCATTGCCCGCAAAGTGACTAAAACCATCCTGCTCAGCAGTATCTCTGCTGTACTGGCCGCATGGGGTTTGCTGCAACTGCTTCATGAAGAGCCCTTCTTAAAGCTCAGCATTACGCATTGGCAAGTAAGTGCGATCCCTTACATTATCGGATTGAGTGTGATAGCTGGTATCATCTCTGTATTCTTTACCAAAACAGTCATTGGTATAAAACACCGGTTTGGGACGATAAAAAAAGATTCTACACGTATTATTGCCGGGGCAGCTATTATCGGTACAGGTATATTCATCCTGCCAGCATTATTTGGAGATAGCTATAGCGCAGTTACTGAAATGGTTGGACGTTCCCAGCATGAGGCATTTACCATTCCTTTCGGTATTACCCTGCTGGCAATCGTGTTACTGAAACCAATCATTTCTTCTGTGACCCTGGGTGCAGGAGGTGATGGAGGTGTATTTGCGCCAAGCATTGTAATGGGCGCTCTGTTGGGGTTATTACTGGCAACAGTCTGCAATCATTACTTCGATAGTCAGCTGATTGTAGCCAATTTCATCATCATGGGTATTGCTGCGGTATTGAGTGGCAGTATACATGCACCACTGACATCAACTTCACTGGCCTGCCGTTTATCCGGCGGCTTCATTCTTGCCGTGCCGGTACTGATCGCCAGTACAGTGGCCAGGTATACTGCCAAAAAGATCTATCCTTATACAGTGTACAGTTATAAAGACCAGCCGGCTCAGTAACCGTATCCGAGATCATCGGAACGTCTGGTACCGAGTATTTTATAATTCATATCATCGAGCGCTTTCACCACTTTTGCCCTGTCTTTGTACAGGGACCTGTGCTGGTAGTTAAATACGCCCAGTCCTACGTGAAATAACACGCCACTGATGACGATGATCTTCAGCAATTTCAATACAAATCCTTTCCTGGCGATCAGCCATTCATAGCAATAGAACGAGTATATCATCGGCAACGGCAGCAGCATACAGAAGGTATGCGATGACGGACCTTTGATAGAAAAGAAGAAACTCGCGAATACCAGCAGATAGGTAAAGAGATTCAGCCATCTCATTTTTTTCCATTCTTCGTTGTCGGTTTTAACGAAATAAGACAGGATAAACACGCCTACCTGTACAAATCCTACCAGCAGGAGGAACAGGAAAAACGGCGCAATCCACATCTGTTCTTTCAGCAGCTGCCATTTCTCTTCTGAATTACCTACTACATAAGGTATTTCGAATGCTGCAAACGACCAGTACCTCGTCAGGATGGTCACTGCATTGCCTATATTTTTCCAGTTAAATACAATATTAGCGCCCACATTGCCTGCCTGCGGATCCGGATGTAACCAGGTAGGTATCAACGTGAGGGTACCTATGAGCAGTCCGCCGATATAGGGAAAAAGACATAACGCAGTTTTCTTAAATCCTTCTGTGCGCAGATAAAACAGGAAACCTATCCCTGCATATGGCAGCAGGAGGATCCAGGACATATGTAACTGCATGATCAGGGTAGTGACCAGTCCCATTACGCCAAAAGAGACCCATGGAGCGATGAATTTATCCTTTGTGATAGGTAATACCTCCAAAAGACAAATAAAGAAAGGAATGGCCAGCGCAATCGCATAAGATGGATTTACCACCCTGGTACTGTAGTACAGTGTCCAGGGAGTAGTCATACAGAGTACCCAGATAATCCAGGCAGGTACGCCCTTGATACGGCGGGTAATATAGTAAGCCAGCAGAGAAAGGCTGGCAAAAGAGAAAACGTTCAGGACGATGGCCGGCATTTCCGGCAGTTTAGCGATATAGAAGCCGATACTTACCAGCAGTCCCTGAAGCGCCCCCGGAATCTGGGTATTGGTATACACCACATCCGGACCGTAGGTTGGCCAGGTACCGGTGGTATAAGATTTCAGGCCGATCAGATAGATCTGTAGTTCGTCGGCGAACCAGAATTCTGAGCATAATCCATAAATCACGCGAAAGACAAATAGTGCAAGCAGGAGCAGAAACAGCTGTTTCCTATTCATAATTAGTTGTTTGTTGTAGTTGCGGAGGGGCCAAATTACACAACTTTCTCAATTGTTGCCGTGAGAGAAGTCAGGAGATCGGTGAAAACGGCAATGAATCAGGAAGGTAATTCATAGATAAGTCGTATATAATCCATTCTTATAGATACGGGTTATCTATGGCTTATCTATGGGTTATCTACGGGAAACATATGGATTACCGTGCCTTTTCAACAATTGTAAAGACATAAAAAAGGCATGACCGATGGCCATGCCTTTCTAATATCATGCGTTGGACGGATTTTATTCTCCAAGCAGGAGATCGTACAGTTCTTTTGCCATTTTCTGATAGCCAGGAGCGCTATCAGGTTTAATGAAGTGTTTCAGTGCTCCCATTTGTGCGCACTTCTTCTCGTCATTCCCGGTTGCAGAGGCGGAAAAGGTCACGACAGGGATTTCCCTGAACGCGTCACTCGTTTTCAGATAGTACAGGATATCATACCCATGTCCTGCCGCAGACAGAATTACATCCGGGAACAGGATATCTGATTCTTCCATGATCGTTTTAAGGATCTGGCCGTCTTCTGCGATGGCTAATACGTTGAACAAACCGGTATCTGCAAAGGATTCCTGGATCAGTACCTTACCATCTGCATCGTTTTCTGCTATAAGTATGTTTAATTTTCCCATAGTTGTACAAAGGTGATATTTTCTGACCTTTTTGAAAATATTTTAAAAAAGATTTTGTGGATTGAAGTTTTTGTCTACCTTTGCAATCCCAAACGCGACACGCCGCGTTGGTCAATCGGCTAAGACGCCTCCCTTTCACGGAGGAATGACGGGTTCGACTCCCGTACGCGGTACGAAGATAACGGCAACAATACTAAAGTATTGTTGCCGTTTTTCTTTTGTGGTAATTCGTGTGGTGATCGGGCGATGTCGAGGAAGACTTCATTTATGCGTGTGGTTCACACCTCAGAATTTGAGATAAGCTATCCTCGGATCGGCTTCCCGGTATTCTATCCCATAACTATCACCTTTCTTCACATTCAATTTCTTTCCTTTAGGCAATCGCTGGAAACGTTTTATCTCACCATCACCGGTACGGAGATTGTATTTGAATCCGATAAGGTCTGATTCCACATGGATGATGGTAGCATCGGTTTCTCTTGTCAATTCTCCTTTCAGAAAGACAGGTGCGGCAAACATTATCACACATTCTGACGGGTCGTCTTTACTGTAAATGACCTCATAATGCTCTCCCAGGTACATATAACTGGAAGGAGTGCCAGTCCTTTCCTTATATGTCTTACCATCGACAACATATGTAAAGTAAGCATAACTCCCTTTCATAGATCCCACCTTGACAATAGTGCCGATCGTTTTAGTATTACTTGCCGCAATCCTTTCAGTCCTGCGATCGTCTTGCCACCCAATTACTTTTACAATACCCCAGATACATAAGAGAACAATGATCGAATAAAGAACATTCATGAAAAAAGTCGTCCAGCCGCTTACTGGCGTCAGTATCACTTTAGGTATAAGTGGATATCTACGATTGATATCTGGCTTCTTTTTCATTTTTCTATTCCTGGCCTGGTGAAGTTATCCCAAAAAATATATCTTTCTGATCATTGATTTATTATGCCCGCTTTAGCCGGTTATTTGCCCGCTTCCCCCTATTTTCATCATCAAACCTTGATCACTGCAGCTTTATTTGCATCACAAATAGCAATTATTTTTCCAGCCATCCTAAAATAGCTGAATAAACCAGTATACATATGTTGTTAGAAGAAAAAGTGGAGACAGCAGAAAAGACAGTATCAATTCAAGCACCAACAGCAAATGAAAATCCCGATAAACAACTTTTTAATAAAAGAATGATCCTTAAAGGGGCTATGTGGCTTGGTTTGTTAACCATCGCATCAGTCGCTGTCGTGTTTTTTTATTCACATACTGGTGATACCATCATAGCGCTAAGCAGCATTAAACTTAAATATATACTGATATGCTTCGGTATGGTTTTTATCGACCTGATGCTGGGCAGCTGGCGTAACCATATTTTTATACAAAAATTTAAACCGGGCGTGTCACACTGGGTAAGTTTTAAGGCCAATGTTGCTAATATGTTTATGGGAGCAATAACGCCATTCCATAGTGGTGCAGGCCCAGCTCAGTTATATGTATACAACCGCCATGGCGTAAAAGTACTGGACGGATTTATTGTCAGCCTGATTAACATGGGTGCAACGCTGCTCTTTATGCCATTGGCCGGCTTATTAGCTATATGGGTAATGAATAACCAACTGGAAAGCGGCCTTATAAAGATTTTACTCAAATATGGCTTCTCGGTATTTTTCACTTTTGGGGTTGTTTTCATGCTTGCTTTCTGGAAGCCGCTATGGATCGGAGCTGCTTTGATCAAAATCGCTGCGCTGTGTAGCCGGATCTGGCCTGCGAAGAAAGAGCGGATAACGAAATGGGCTAACACGTCTTATGCTAACATTCTTCATTACCAGCAAATTTGTAAAAAATTATTACAACATCATCCCTTGCTGTTTCCTCTGAGTCTGCTGATGACGACGCTGCTTTACCTGAATAAATATTGTATGCAGTATGTGATATTATTGGGCCTGGGCATTCATGCCGATATGTTACAGGTGATAAGCATTCAGATCCTCATCCAGTTTATGATCTATTTCGCACCAAGCCCTGGTGGGAGTGGATTTGCCGAAGCCAGCATTGCTGTCTTGTTTTCAAGGATTGTCCCTACATCCATATTGCCGGTCTTTACATTATTACAGCGATCTTTTCTGCTCTTTTTTCCGGCGCTGATAGGCGCATTTGTAATATTAAATCTACTTAAAACCCATACCATATCGGTGCAAGACGACAATCATGGATAAAATAATACTTATCTGCAATTGTGTGTTAATAATATGCCGCTCGTTTGGTAAGCCTGCTCAATTAACTCAATATCGTGCCTGGCCATTTGCAGATTAAAGGCGGCATCTTCACCAGTACGCAAGGCATTTACAAAATCGGCCAGCATGCCTTTTGTTCCGCCGATGTCTCTGATACCAGGGAATATCAGCCGCCATTTTTCACCGCGGACAAATATGTATAAACCGTTCGATTCAAATTTTATAGATCCTTTACTACCGAAAATACGGGAATTGCGTAAGCCTCTGAACAAGGCGTTCACTTCCCAGGAATAAAGCAATGTGCCAACAGGCCCCTCTGCATATTTCGCTACCACCTGCATACTGCGTTCAGGCTTGCCGGTATTTGACGCCAGAAACCCCGTTACAGATTGTACGGTTAAGCCCAGGTTTGATATATAGTTGATCCAGTGGATCCCCCCTTCGAATAATGCGCCGCCTGCTATCCCCCCATCGGCACGCCAATCGCTTACTTGTTGACTTTTGGTGGCGTTAAAAAATAAGAACCTGATATCACCTATCAGGTTCATAGCCAACACTTCACGCAGCTTTTTTAACGCCGGTTTATAAAAGTAATTTTCAGCCACCAACAGCTGAACGCCTTTTTCCTGGCGAAGCTTATCAATGATATCAAAATCTGTTGAATGGAAAAACGACGGTTTTTCACATATAACATGTTTACCTGCGGTCATTGCTTCCATCGATAATGCCAGGTGGCTATCCGGTGGAGTGCAGATAAACACTACGGATACATCCGGCGATTGGATGGCCGCGGTATATGAAGAAAAGAAACCTTTGCCCTTGTATTGATCAGCATATTTCCTGGCCTTGCTTTCGGCACGGCTGGCAAAGTACAGCTCTACACCTGCAAAACCCTTGAGCCTTTTCGCATGTTTACCGGCTATTGCTCCGCAGCCTAAAAAGGCTATGCGTACCTGGCCTTCTACCCTTTTGTAGGTCGACATAAACTGTCAATTTAATCTGGTAATAAATTCGCCTACCCGTAGTGCATTTGCGGCAATGGTTAGGCTTGGGTTTAACGCTGCCGATGTTGGCATTACGCTACCATCGGTAACATATAAATTATCTATTCCCCTGAAATGGCAATGCTCGTCAAGGGCTGATGTCTTCTCGTTCAAACCCATACGTACTGTACCCACCGCGTGTGAAAACGTACGAATATTATGTATATAATGGGTGAGCGCCCCCGCCCCTTTCATGATCTTTTTACCCTCTTCGGTTAAAATTTTCATTGCGGCGTTATCCCTGTCGCTATAGCTGTGGTTGATAACAACTCGGGGCAAACCAAATTCATCGGAAAAAGCGGCATCAATCGTTAGCGCATTATTGTATTGCGGTTGGTCTTCAACAATGGCCAGCAAGCCACTTAATAACTTTACCGCCGGACTAAGTACCTTCCCTAATACGCCCTTTAATTCATTTTCAACTACACTTGCGGGAGGGGTTGGCATTTGCTGTAAACTACCCAGTTTATTAAATCCGGGGGCTTGGGGGTGACCAAAATAATAATCCAGTATAGCCAGCTGTTTATGAAAACGGCCTTCCTTATCGGCAACGCCGGGGAAAATACCAAATATGATAGCATTTAAATGCCGCATCAGGTAGCGGCCCACTACATCGCCGCCGGGGTTGTAGTGTTGCAGACCCGATGATAACAGGATATGCGGTGTACCTAATGCACCGGCAGCCAGTATAAATTTATCGGCCTTAAATGTATACGACTGTTTGGATGTTTTCGATACGCACTCGATGCTTACAATACGACGATTTAGTACGTTTAATCTTGTCACTACCATATTGTGCTGTAGCTCCATACCGTTTGCCGTCAGCTGAGGGATCAGGATGGTAGCCAGGTCGTTCTTCGCGCTTACGGCACAGGCAAAAGTATCGCAGGTCTTGCAGCTAAGACAGGTTTGGCGGCTTGTATCTTCGTAATTAATCGCCAAAGGCAGCTGAAAAGGATGCAGCCCTAATTTTTGCGCGCTGGATTTCACCTTTTGGGATATATTGGCCAAAGCAGGTGCATGTTGCGGCAATGGCGCACTGCGGCGTGGTTCGGTTGGATCAATATCCGTTTCGCCCGATATGTTTAATATGCCCTCGGCTTGTGTGTAATAGCTTTCCAGGTCGTCATATGTAATGGGCCAGCCTTGCGCATCCTTACCCTCGATTTGCTCATTCTTTTCAAAGTCGGCCTCGCGAAAACGAAAAGATACACCGCCATAAAAAGCCGATGGTCCGCCTACGCAGGAATACAAGCCCATGGTTGGTTTATTACCGCCAACGGGCACATGCAACAGGGAAGATTTATCATAAAAAGGAGAAAGATCAATAGAACCCTTTGGCCCCCAGTTTTCTTCAACACTGCGCTTTACCCAGTCACCGCGCTCCAGCATGAGCACTTTCATCCCGGCATCAACGAGTGGTTTAGCAGCCATCGAGCCTCCAAAACCACTGCCAATGATAATAACATCGTAGCTATTCATATACCAGTGTTTGGTAAGCGTGCAGCGCCAGCATTACATGGGCGAGAAAGATCTTCGGCGGAGGTAGTAAAGTGTTTCAGGTAAGACTTCATTTATCAGGTTTATGTTGCAAATGAAGCCGCAATCATCAGGGGTTAATGTAAAAATCAGCGGGAAGCGGGCAAATAACCGGCTAAAGCGGGCATCCCTTTAAAAGCATACCCACAAAGGATCCGGAACAATAAATATTAGATAAGTGCTTTAATCAGCAGGCTGGAAAACGAACTTGGGTTAGTTCGGCAAAATGGAGATTGCCCTGATGATGGGCGACGGAATGCCAATGTTTGAGGTCAAAAGTTCAGTATCAGGAGTTCAATTAAATGAGTCGCCCATGTTCTTAAAAATAAGCATGTATTGATAAATTGAATGCGCTACCGTCTTTCAACGATAGGATATACATGCCCGAATTACTATCGCCAGCCCTTTCGGCGCTCGAGGTAATACGACCAAAGCTAAATGGTTGCAAAGAAAAAAAGGCGCTTCAATATTCAACTGAAGCGCCTTTGATATTCAAAACGGTTTACATGCCCTAGAAATGATACAGGAATACTACATCGCCTGTATAAGCTGGTTTTGTCTTCCCTTTAATATTAAGGGTCGCAGCAATCACCACTTTTGTAACGCCTCTCAAATCAACGATAGATTTCAGCTTAGCACTCAGCTGTACCTCGTCGTTCACCAACACCGCCTGACCAAACTTAAATTGTTCTATACCGTAATTAATTTCCATCTTAACATTGCGGATATCTGCAATTTGCTTCCACAGATAAGGAATTAATGACAAGGTCAGATAACCATGCGCAATGGTTGATTTGAAAGGGCCTTCATTTTTTGCCTTTTCCTCATCACAATGGATCCATTGATGGTCCAGGGTTGCATCTGCAAATTTATTGATCTGTGCCTGATCAATTGTATGCCATTGAGAAACCCCAATTTCTTTGCCCTCGAATGCTTGATATTCTGCGAAACTATTGACGATTACCACAACTTTTTCGTTTATAATTTAATAATTACAGCTACCTGACGATACTTATAATGTCGCCAGGACAAGCGAATTTATAACCTATTTTTACATGTATCCCAAATATTTTGCATTTTCATTTAATTAAGATTCGCTATAATACCGTTTGAGGAAAGCATTCTCCACTCCGTACAGCCCCTTCAAACATAGCTACAACTAACTGTAATTCAATATATTTTACAATCTCACATAGGAAGCTCAGCCTTACATGATAAAATATCATTCTGTTTTTTTTGCAACTGAGATGCATTTCAATTTTACCAATGGAAAAAATGCAGCGATAATACTCCATTATCTTCTTTCTACTTGGATAAGGTGCGGCAGGGTTTGGTACTATTGCCGGCAGACTTAAATTTGCCCTGCAATACAATCCCTACCCAATATGAAAAAAGTAATCCCTTTACTACTGCTTTTGCTGTTTGCCATTACCACTCATGCACAAACTGCAACATGGATAGACCAGCTAAAAGAATTCAGAAGCGCTGTATACCAGCGGGACAAAGAAAAAGCAAAACAATTCTTTAAATTCCCTGTGGCCAATCCGGGAGCTAGTTTCTGGAGCGCCTGCAGCGGGTACAATGATGAAGAAACTGGTAAAAAACTGACTGCACTAGCCCAAAAAGAAGCACCGCTGACAGAGAAGCTGTTTGTGCTTTATTTTGATCAGATCTTTCATAAGCAATTCGTTACCTCCTTCCTGAAATTGAAGACAAGCGAACTATATGAGAAAGGGCAAACGCAAACACCTGATATAGAAGACGATAGTGAACATTTCTACCTTATGATAGCAAAATACGATGCTGCCACAGGCGATTTATCACTCACCATAAGAGGACGCTCGACAGTAGAAGGTGAAGATGGCGGCGAATATAGTTACCAGTATAAGTTCAGGGTCATCAATGGTCAACTGACCTTTATTACCACCTTCATCGCCGGATAGCTTATCATCTACACTTCTTAATTCAATAACCTGTTAATAGCCGTCGCCAGCTCCTTTGTGTTAGTTGGCCTCGGCGCATTGACATGCGTAATGGTTCCGTTCTTATCTATCAACAGATACCTGGGGAAGCTCGCTGTTGCAGGATGTCAGCACTCGTATCGGCACCGGCAGCCAGCAGTGTTGCTTTATCCGGCATAGCATTACTCATGGAACGGGTCAGATTACTATTGAGTGCAGATAAGCGTTTCGCCAACGGAGCATTGCCAGACAACTCACCGAGATAACGTAAGGTAGCCGGATGCAATGGCAGTCCGCGACGTATGCTATCCTGTGAGGCATTGTCCAGTAAGAAGTTCTCCGCATTACCTTGTAAGACTGACGCACCTTTACCTTATTTTTTTGTAGATTTATAACCGATGAACACTTATGGTAATATGTCGGATGCAGCATTGGCGGACCTTCTCAGGTCTGGCGACAGATCCGCATTTGAAGAAATCTACCATCGTTTTAAGTTCATTCTACATAACCATGCCTGGCAGAAAACCAGGGATGAAGAAGAAGCCAAAGATGCTATCCAGGAGGTTTTTACCTCCTTATGGGCGAAGAGAGACACGATCAACGTCGGCAGTAATCTGGCGGGATACCTGTACGCCAGCGTCCGTAATCACATCCTGAACAACATTGCACATAAAGAAGTACAGGACAAATATCTTACCTCCATCAGGCGGTTCACGGAAGAACAAACAGTTATTACAGACCACCGGGTACGGGAAAACCTTTTTACAGCGCTCATAGAAAAGGAAATAGCGGCTTTACCTCCGCGGATGCGGGAGGTATTTGAACTGAGCCGCAAACACCACCTGAGCCACAAAGAGATCGCTCAGATCATGGGAACAACAGAGCAGACTGTCAAAAAGCAAATGACCGTCGCCCTAAAGGCACTACGCAGGAAATTCGGGGTAATGACCTGGGTGTTGCTCTATTTCTTCTACCGGTAAGCATTACGTATCACCACTTTATCTCCCTTAAAAAAATATTTTCATCACCTATACCTCCTTCGCAGGTAGCTCCCTGTCTTACTGTTATCAACCACAAATCAGACATTGGGACAATACATCGTAAGAACAGCTCATTTATATCACAGATATAACAGGCAATGGGCTATACAGGATATTAATATTTCTATCGGTCATACCGGCGTACTGGGACTGTTAGGTTCAAATGGTGCGGGAAAATCCACCACCATGAACATCTTATGCGGCGTACTGAACCAGACAACGGGGAAAGTCTATATAGATGATACCGATCTGCAGGAGTACCCGGAAAAGGCTAAAAGATTGCTGGGGTTCCTCCCTCAACACGCACCACTACATCTGGACCTGACAGTGGACGAATACCTTACCTATTGCGCACATATCAGGGATATTCCTGCAAAAGCAGTTAAATCGGCCGTGGCAGCTGTAAAAGATAAATGCGGCGTCACAGCTTTCGGTAAACGTCTGCTGAGTAATCTTTCCGGTGGTTACCGGCAGCGGGTAGGCATCGCTCAGGCCATCATTCACAAGCCCAAACTTGTTGTACTCGATGAACCTACCAACGGACTTGATCCTATTCAGATCAAGGAAGTACGTCATCTGATAAGAGAGATTGCAGAAGAACGGGCAGTCATTTTCTCCTCTCATATTCTGTCTGAAGTGCAGGCTACCTGTAATGAAATCCGCATGATAGAAGGCGGGCAGATCGTATTTTCCGATACTATGGAGGCATTTAATAATTACATTCTACCTAACTCCATGATCGTTGCGATGGACAATCCCCCTGCAATGGAAGAACTGGCCATCATACCAGGCGTCAATAAGGTGGAACTACTGCACGACCAGCGGATCCGTATACATTTCAGCGGTTCCTCCACTATCTCTCAGCAGATCGTACATATGAGTGTCGCACACGACTGGCAGCTCAATGAAGTAACACCCGAAAAAAGCTCACTGGACGAAATATTTGCTCAGCTCTCTAACCGGAATTTTAAATGAAGAAGATATTAAAAATAGCAAAACTGGAGTTGAGTATCCTCTTTTATGCGCCTGTAGCCTGGCTGGTACTCGTTATTTTCATGGTACAGTGCAGTATGCACTTTTTCAATCTGTACCAGGGCATACGGGAAGGTCTATCCGCCGGTATCAATATCAATAATATTACCTACGCCGTTTTTCCGGATCAACCCGGATTATTCACAGAAGTACTGCAGCACCTTTATCTCTATATTCCGCTGCTCACCATGGGCCTCATGAGCCGTGAAACCAGCAGTGGCTCTATAAAACTATTACTCTCCTCTCCGGTGAAAATACGGGAGATCATACTGGGAAAATATCTGGCTATCGCCGTTTACAGTCTGCTACTGATGCTCATTCTTTGCATCTATGCTGTCATCGCTGTGCTGACTATCAAAGATGCAGACACCGGCCTGATTATCTCCGGATTAACCGGATTATTTCTGCTGACGGCCACCTATGCGGCGATCGGACTTTTTATGTCCAGTCTGACGTCTTATCAGGTGGTAGCTGCTATCAGCACCCTGGCTGTATTTGCCGGACTCAGATTTATCGGATCTGTGGGTCAGGAAACTGACTTTCTCCGCGACCTCACCTATTTCCTCTCTATCTCAGGACGAGCCGACGAGATGCTGAAAGGACTAATCAGTACAAAAGATGTCATTTATTTTCTGCTGATCATCCTTTTATTCCTGTCCCTCTGTATCATGCGCCTGCAAAATGACAGGAAACATGATTCTCTGCCAGTACAATCAGGTAAATATCTAGCCCTGTGCGCAGTCATACTTTTCGCTGGCTATCTCAGTGCAAGACCTTCTCTTACCGCATACCTCGATATGACAGCTACCAAAAAACGTACGCTTACGCTGGAAAGCCAGGCCATCGTCAAACAGGTACAGGGGCCACTGAAAATAACGACCTACGTAAATCTTCTGGATGATAACGTATATTTCGGATTACCGGCAGCCAGGAACACTGACCTCCAGCGATTTGAACAATTCAGGAGATTTATTCCCGGCATGACATTCGACTATGTGTATTACTATGATGATCCGGTAAAAGAAGATTATGAAGCAGGAATGACCAGCTATCAGCTCGATCTGAATGGCTTGAATACACAGCAGAAAGCAGAGAAAGTGGCAGAAAATATGGGATTGGATATGGGGATGTTCCTGCCTCCTGCTGAGATCCGGAAACGAACCAACCTGGCGCCAGAGAACAATAACATTATACGAACCGTTGAATATAAAGGCCGGACAAGCATACTCAGACTATACAATGGATTCGACCAGTTTCCCTCTGAAAGGGAAATCAGCACGGCCATCAAACAACTACTGATACCCGCACAAAAAGTAGTATTTGTAAGCGGAGACAATGAAAGAAGCATCAAGAAAAAGGGGGATAGGAATTATCATATGATGGCTACGATGAAACGGAACAGAATTGCACTGGTCAACCAGGGATTTGATGTCATGGAAACAGATCTTCACACACAGGAAATACCTGACAGTCTGAGCGTACTGGTCATAGGAGATCCTGCCATCCAACCGGATAGTACTGAAATGCGTAAGCTCACTGCTTATATTAACCAGGGCGGGAATCTGCTGATCACCGGTGAACCAGGCAGACAATCACTACTGAATCCGCTACTGGCACAATTGGATATCAGTATGAAAGAAGGTATACTGGTGAGACCGAGCAAAGATGACGCTCCGGACCTGATCTATGGTCAGCTGGATGCACGAACAGCTGTTGCCATGGAAAGCGCTGCCGCCATTACGTATACTGACCGCGGCAGGTTTAAAACGGATACGGTTGTCATGAGTGGCCCAACCGGATGGAATACACTTACAAACGTAGACCCGTCTGGCACACTGATCTATCAGGCCGGCGATGAGAAGGGGCGCTTCCCTATCGTATTGGCGCTGACGAGAACAATAAATAATAAAGAACAGCGAATTATGGTATCGGGCGATGCTGATTTCATGAGCAATGCAGCACTGGATCATCCTAAAGGAGCGAACCAGCTGCTTGTGAATAATATCTTTCAATGGTTCAGTAACGGCGCATTTCCACTTGAAATAGGCAGACCTGTTATGACAGATGATCAGCTTTCGGTGAACAGAAAACAGATCTCCAAACTGAAACTGGTCTTCCTCGGTATCATACCTGCCCTGCTGATCGCAATCGCCGCCATTATTCTCATCAGAAGAAAAAGAAACTGATCCCATATGGATGAACAGGCAATAAAAGCACTCCTGGAGAAATACAAAGCAGGAGCCGCATCCGAAGAAGAACTGGCCCTGCTGGAAAGCTGGTATTCAGACTATGAGGAAGAAGGACCGTCAACACTCTCTATGGAGAAACGTTTGGCTGCTGTAGACGAAGTATGGCAAAAGCTAGGCGGACAGCCTGCCCGCACCCGCAGGTTATGGCCCCGGATAGCAGTAGCGGCTGCCGCTGTATTGGTCATACTTTTTGTGAGTCTATATTATACGGGCCGTCAACAACCTAAAATAGTACATCAGGATATTGTGCCGGGATCCAACAAAGCTATATTGACCCTCACAAATGGTAAGACGATCGATCTGAGCAGTCAGAAGACAGGGGTTGTGATCAATACAACTGCATTGGCTTATGACGATGGGACGCCTATAGCCGGTGATAATGATACCCGCTCCCCACAGCTGATGGTATTGCATACGCCGAGAGGGGGTACTTATCAAATCGTTTTACCTGACGGAACAAAGGTATGGCTGAATGCAGCCTCTACCTTGAAGTTCCCTGCCAGCTTCGCTAATCAGCAGGAAAGAAAGATCGCGCTGACCGGAGAAGCCTATTTTGAAGTGGCTCCTGCAGCCAGACAACCATTCCTGGTAGATGCAGGCACTCAACAGATACAGGTATTAGGTACACATTTTAATATCAATGCCTACGAAGAAGAAGAGACGCCCAGAACGACGCTACTGGAAGGTAGTATCCGAGTAGGACAGATATTACTAAAACCGGGGGAACAGGCTGCAGGCGCCTTGAAAATAACAGCTGTCAATGTGGATGAAATCATGGGCTGGAAAAACGGATACTTTGTTTTTGAGAACGAACAACTGCCTTCCGTTATGCGCAAAATTGCCAGATGGTATGATGTGGATGTCCGGTTTAACGGAGAGATCCCTACAGATGAATTCGGGGGAAGAGTCAGCCGGTCCAGTAATTTGTCACAGGTATTGAGAAAGCTTGAGCTAACTAATAAAGTTCATTTTAACATAAACGGGAGGACAATTACAGTAACAAAGTAAAAGCAAGCGACCATTCAGCAGAAAGCCAGCCGTGCTCGCGACACAACTGGCCAGATGCCTGGCGCTCAGTAGTAGAATCGGGGATTATATCAACCAAAAACCAGACAAGCAAATGTATCGAAATTATGCCATCAAAATTGGCGTGCCGGTGAGGCATGTCCAGCAACTATTGCGAATAATGAAATTATCAACCATCCTCTTGCTGGTAGGTTTCATGCAGGTAAGTGCAGCTGTATATGCACAAAAGATCACCTTATCGGAGCGCAATGCCGAGCTGAAACAACTGTTCACAAAAATACAGGAGCAGAGTGACTACGATTTTGTTTATACCCGGCAACAGCTGCAAACGGCAAAGCCGGTCAATATCCATGTCGCCGGCATGGAGCTCAGCGATGTATTACGCCTTATTTTCAAAGATCAGCCTTTAACGTATATTATCGACGATAAGACAATTGTTGTCAAAGACAGGGATATCGTCTTCCCCCCTGAAGCGCCCGATCCTTTTGATATACAGGGACAGGTACTGAATGAAAAAGGATTGCCTTTGCAGTCTGCCACCGTAAGGATAATTGGTACCCGGCAACAGCAGTTGACCGACATTGACGGAAAGTTTTTCTTTACAGATGTACTTAAGCAGGGAAAGTTCATTGTCTCATATATTGGTTACCGGACAGATACCATTGCCATCAGGGGGAAAACAACATTCATTATCCAACTTGATCCACAGGCGAAAGCTATACAGGAGATCAGCATTGTATCAACCGGTTACCAGGAGCTACCCAGAGAACGCGCTACCGGCTCATTCGAAGTCGTATCTAAAGAACAGCTGCAGCATAGTACGGATATCAATCTTGTCAGACGGCTGGAAGGGATCACTAACTCAATGGATTTCAGGAATGATCTACGTCCGGTCAATTCCAGCAACCCCAATGCACAACGCTCTCCACTGGCGAATCTGACCATCAGGGGAAAGAATACATTAAATGAATCTGTCAATGCCGATCTGAATGGCAACTATAGTGGTCAGCCGCTGGTAGTGATAGACGGTATCGCCAGCCCCTATTCCATTGATAAGATCAATCCGAATGATGTAGAAAGCATTACCATTCTCAAAGACGCAGCAGCAGCTTCTATATGGGGATCACGGGCCGCAAACGGGGTAATCGTTGTAAAGACCAAGCGCGGTGCATACAACCGGGCACTCCGGGTATCATTCAACAGCAATGTTGCTACTTCCGGTAAAGTAGATCTGTTCTATAACAAGACCATGTCTGTTTCTGATCTGATAGACGCACAGATGTTACAGTTCATCAATGCCGACAGGTCTTTACCTTCTATCAGTATCAGCAGCCTTTATGGTCAGGAGCCTGTTTCACCGGTTGCGGAGATCATGGATGCCTGGAAAAATAAAGGCACACTCACTGAGGCAGCAGCCATGGCACAACTGGATGTGCTCAGACAAAACGATATCAGAAGAGATTATACAAAATACTTCCTGCGCAACCCTATCACTCAAAGCTATTCACTTGCCGTAGATGGAGGTACCGAACACTCCAACTACCGGCTATCTGCCGGTTATGACAGAGGCATCAACAATACACGCAATTCAAGCCAGGATCATGTGGCACTGACGCTCAACGCTGCTTTCCGTCCGCTGAAACACCTGGAACTACAGGGTAACATCGCTTATAATGTGCAACAGAATAACGAACAGGCTCCAGATAACAGGATCACCGGTGTATCCAGTGCCCCTTTTTATCCATACAGCCGCCTGGCCGACGATGAAGGTCGTCCGCTGGAACTGACGAAGATGTACAGACCTGGTTTCGTAGAGATGTTTGAGAAAACATACCCCACACAGTTCCTGAGCTGGCGCTATACACCCCTTGAAGATATCAATGAGGGGTATAACAAATTAAAAGCACAAAGCCTTAATATGAATTTCAGCGCTAATTACAGGATCGTGGAAGGACTGTCCCTTCAGGCTACCTACAACTACAACACCGGCCGTAGTAATGATAACACCCTGTACAGACAGCAGTCTTTTTTCATGCGCAACCTGATCAATTATTTCACTACTTCGCTCGCCTCTGCTAACCCCATGACGGGCGATCCCGTCACTCCGTTTGTAAGACAGCTGCCATTGGGAGGACAGTACAATACCAGTCTGACCCGGTCCAGCAATCAGACGATGAGAGGACAGCTGAACTTTGACAGGACATGGAAGGCTAAACACCAGATTTCTGCTATTGCCGGTCTGGACGTGGCACAGAACTACAGTATCGTTACCAGCAATGGTTTCTACGGATACGACGAAAATACACTGCAAAGCAATAACCGCCTCGATTATAAGACCATGCTTCCTATTGTCTTCTCTGAAGACTTCAGCGGCTACAATGGCGAATATATTCCCAATCTTGACGCAGGGTTTATCGACAATAAAGTGAGAACTTTCAGCTGGTATACCAATATGGCATATACCTTCGACAGTCGTTATACCTTATCTGCCAGCTTCCGGTCAGATCTTTCCAGTGAATTCGGACGCGGCACAAACCGTAAAGGAGCGCCTTATTACTCTGTTGGCGGCGCATGGAATATCCACCATGAGAAATTCTATCATTCAACACTATTCCCAACACTTACGTTCAGAACGACGTTTGGCTACAACGGTAACGTAAACCCTTCTGTACTGGCCCGCCCGCTTGTTACATATTCTATTTTCGATGGCGTCAACGGCCTGCCATATGCATATACCAGCTTTGGTACCGGTATCACCAACAGTAAACTGCGTCCGGAGAAGACAGGTATTCTGAATATAGGTGTTGATTTCGCGATGAAAGGCAACCGTCTTTCGGGTAGCGTACAATACTTTATCAAGAAAACATCCGATCTGATTGCAGGTGGGGCATTAGATCCGAGTACAGGCTATACAAACATCACTTACAATACAGGCAACTTACTGGGCCATGGTATTGACATATCCCTCAACTCGCTGAATATTCAGCGGGGGAAATTCAGATGGAACACCAATTTCCTCTTCAGCTATAACCGTGTAAAAGTGACAAAACTGTATGCGACGGCAGCAAGTGCCGCCGGCCAGGTAGTATCCAACAGCTCCGGCTCTTACAATGAAGGCTACGATCTTTCCCGCTTATTCGGATACAGATGGGCAGGACTGGACCCGGCAACCGGCGATCCACGTGGATATGCAGATGGGCATATTGTCACTATCTCCAATACTCCTGACGGCAACAGCGCCTATAACAGTTTGCAGACCGCTCCTATTTCTTCATTAAGATATTTCGGTTCAGCAGTACCGGTATGGTATGGTTCCCTGCGTAATACCTTTAATTATGGCCCCTTCTCTGCAACGGCAGGCATCCTGTACAAAATGGGTTATTATGTAAGAAGACCTCAATCGCAGGTATTAAACTACAGTCAGCTGTATAGTACCAACGCCACAATACAGGGTATAGAGTACCAGGACAGGTGGAAACAAGCCGGAGATGAATCACATACGAATGTGCCATCTGCTGTTTATACCGCCACTAATCAGAACCGCGATAACTTCTATTATTACTCGGAGATAAATGTCCTGAAGGGCGATCATATCCGCTTACAGGAGATTAATCTCTCCTACCTGATACCCGCTGCCAAAAGCAAGTTTATCAGGAATCCAAGGATATATGCCAACATCAGTAATCTGGGGATTATCTGGCGGGCCAATAACAAAGGGATCGATCCGGAAGTATTCGACTATCCCAATCCAAAGTCCTACAGCCTTGGCTTTTCTGCAAACTTTTAAATCTTACGACGATGAAAACATTTCCGATAATATTGCTGGTTTGTATGGGGTTTGCCTCCTGCAGAAAATTTGTGGATATTAAAAAGAGCAGTGCCCAATCTTTTGTAGAAACTGCGAATGATTGCCAGTTACTGATGGACAATTATGAGCTTTTCAATACCAATTATCCCGCTGATGGAGAATTATCAGCCAATGACTATTATCTTGACGATGCAGGCTATCATCTTGACCGGGTCACCATTGAAGCCAGAACCCTTTATACCTGGCAGCCCAATGCCATCCGCGCTTCTGCTGATGCCTGGGTGAAACAGTACAACAAGATCTACCATGCCAATCTTGTGCTGGAAACACTGGCTACATTATCCGGTACGGAGATCGGTCATCTGAAAGGCAGTGCCCTTTTTCTGCGGGCATATGCCTTATGGGCACTAGCGCAATTGTACATTCAACCTTACAGCAGCGCTACCTTGCAGGCGCCAGGGCTTCCCATTCACCTGAAATCAGATATCAATGATGTACCGGGCAGGGGTACGGTAAAGGAAACATACGATCATATTGTAAACACTTTACAGGAAGCGGCAGACCTTTTAAACACCACCTCTTCCATTGCTTCCAGACCCAATAAAGCGGCCGCTTATGCGATGCTGGCCCGGGTATATCTCTCTATGCAGGATTATCCCAATGCAAGGATTAATGCGGATAAGGCACTGGCACTACGCCATGAATTGCTGGATTATAACACGGCAGACCCGAATACCTTAACTCCTTTCGTACGGTTTAACAAAGAGGTGATCTTCCAGTCAGTAAAAACCAGGGAAGATGCACTGGATCCTGGATATGGAGAAGGCAACAGTGCGATCATTGTTCCGGAACTGATCAATAGTTATGCAGCAAACGACCTGCGGAAGTCCATTTTCTTTAAAGAGAATCTGAGCGATGTGGATTATACAACGCCGCTGGGTACCTTTCGTTTTACGGGCAACTATGATCCTGCGGTATCATCGGCCCAGTTCAACGGCCTGTCTGTAGATGAAATGTATCTGATCAGGGCAGAAGGATATGCCAGAGCCAATAACGCAGCCGCAGCCATGGAAGATATCAATACCTTATTACGTAGCAGATGGAAGGCAGGGACCTATACAAACCAGATGGCAGCCAATGGCGCTCAGGCGTTGCAGATAGTGCTAAAAGAGCGAAGAAAGGAGCTGGTCATGCGAGGTTTACGTTGGACAGATCTCCGCAGGTTACAGGATGAAACCCTGACCCGCATGGTAGATGGTACAACTTTTACGTTAGCCCCAGGGGATAGCAGGTTTACGCTGCTGATCCCCCAGGAGGTCATCACAAATTCACAATTACCCCAAAATCCAAGATAGGGAATCAAAAACCACCCAAGCCCGCCCCGGTCAGCACTAGCGAACCGGGGCTTTTTCTTTCAGAATGACACTCCCCTTCCTTTCATCAAAAAATGCCCCGCTCCCATTTAAATTTTTATACATTAGATCACCTATCATAAAATCCATTTTAAACAGAAAACAGGTTCAACGTTATGGAAAGAAGAGACTTTATTAAAACAGGCGGTTTGGCCGGCCTGGGAGCTGGTCTGACGATACTCAATTTCCCCGTATTCGGTAAAAATGCGCCCAGTAACAAACTGGTATTAGGTGTTATGGGCATCAATTCCAGGGGTAACTGGCTGGCACAATGCGCGGCGAAGCTGCCTGGTGCAGAAATCGGTTATGTATGTGATGTGGAAGACGGTGCTATCGCCAGGGGATTGAAGGCCATTTCCGGTGCGCAGGAGAAGAAACCAACCGTCATCAAAGATATCCGGCAGTTGCTGGAAAAGAAAGACCTGGATGCCCTGTTCGTGGCTACACCAGATCACTGGCACGCACCTGCGGCGATTATGGCCACCGCTGCAGGTAAACATGTCTATGTAGAAAAACCCTGTGCCCACAATCCGGCGGAAGGGGAAATGCTCGTAGCTGCCGCAAAGAAATTCAACCGCCTGGTACAGATGGGTAGTCAGCGCCGCTCCTGGCCCAATATGCAACAGGCTGTCCTGGAAATAAAAGAACAACAGGTATTAGGTAAGATCTATTATGGCAAAAGCTGGTATCTGAATAACCGTAAGCCGATTGGTATCGGTAAAAAAATACCTGTGCCGGATACCCTCAACTGGGACCTCTGGCAGGGACCTGCTCCCCGTCGCGACTACCTGAACAATATCGTACACTATGACTGGCACTGGCGCTGGCATTGGGGTACTTCTGAAACCTGTAATAACGCCACACACGAACTGGATTGCCTCCGTTGGTTCATGGACCTGGAATTCCCAACGAAAGTCACCTCCGCCGGCGGCCGCTACGCCTATCCAAAAGATGACTGGGAAACACCAGATACCCAGACACTGAATTTTGAATTTGAGGGAGGTAAAGCCATTTCCTGGGAAGGCAGAAGCTGCAGTAACTATAAAGTAGAAGGCAGTGACCGAGGTTTCGCCATATTCGGAGAAAACGGCACCCTGTACGTTCCCGGCAATGACAGCTATAAAATCATCGATAACCAGGGTAAAACGGTCAAAGAGGTAAAACAGGCTGCTCCTACCGAACAAAAAGCGACCAATGTGGTAAGTCCGGCAGGTGAATACTATGATGCTATCCATATCAATAACTTCCTGGAAAGCATCCGTGGAAACGCTACCCTCAATGCAGAGATCAATATTGGTTATCGTAGTACCTTATTGCCGCTGCTGGGCAATATCGCACAACGTACCGGCACTATCCTGCACACAGACCCGTCCAACGGACATATTCTCAATAATCCGGAAGCCACGAAACTCTGGAAAAGAGAATATGAAAAAGGCTGGGCGCCAAAAATCTAAGCGTTCACAAATATTTTTTAAACCACATAAGTGTATAAGGTGACCATCATACCAGCTATGAAGGATTGCACCGTTATGCCTATACCTTACTAAGGCAGCGAGGAGGCCAATGACGTTGTGCAGTCCAGACAGTCATTTTATCTCACTGACAGGGCATTTGAGCAATATGCCTCTATTTATTGGAAACCGGCACCGAACATTTGTTACCATATGCTGTTAAGATAAGAATACGTCCCCATTGCCAGCTTAGCACTGTTCCATATTAACGACTACAACATTCATGACCATACAGAGAGTTCGGGTAGAAGAATTACGCCCCTATAGACATGTCTTCTGGAACCATTAAATACTATTTTATGACCAACGACGCTTTTTTGACATCCTTGACTATCACAAAATTTGAACAAACCACAACTGTTGTCAGCCATCCTGTCCAGGCTGCCGGTCAAACAAACGGTTTTGAGATCATCTGGGTGGAAAAAGGTGCAGGATATTGCCAGATTGACCAGAAAAGATACGCTATCAGCAACAATGCGCTTATCTGCGTACAGCCCGGACAGCAATGGAAACTACATCCTACAAGTCCCTGCCAGGGGCTACTGATCTTCCTGGCGGACGTGGACCCCAGAAACAACATGAATGGCTGGGAAATGACCTGGGTAGGCAACCTGGTACACCTGCTGGCTGTTTGTCCGGTAATGGAGGCAGAAGAGCCCTTTGCCCACAACTTTCGCACCGTCATGGCGCAGATCTCCAGGGAGTACGACCATCAGCAGGAGTCCAGTATGCCTATTATTCAGCGTTACCTTGACATTATCCTGCTGTACGTATCCCGGCAACTGGGTTCTTTCAGAACCACTCATTTATCAGGAAAATCAAAACTGGTAAGGGAATTCAGTATGCTGGTAGATAGTAAGTTCCGGGACCTGAAACTGGTAACCCAGTATGCCTCACGCCTCCGGATCTCACCCAATTACCTGAATGAGGCCGTCAAAAGTATTCTGGGATATCCTGCCAGCCATTACATCCGTAACAGGATCATCCTGGAGGCCAAGCGAAAGGCCATCTATTCTAATGAGAGCATGAAGGAAATCGCTTATTCACTGGGGTTTGACAATACGGCGCACTTCAGTAAATACTTCAAGAATTCAAGTGGTATGTGTTTCTCTACATTCAAGAAAGAGGGGAATAACATTTTTGAACCGGCGTAAAACAGCGGTAGCCGTCCACAAAAGGCGGGACGGCTACCGCCTCACCAGTTTTGCAGATTAGCTTCTGTTGTAATCATAATATTCAATGCCATACTCACCGGACAGTTCCTTTTAGCTTCCCGGACACATACGTCAAAATCGTCCGGACTTATCCCCCACACCTTTCCTGTCACGACCAACCGGGATGCTGTGATGACGCCATTTTCAAAGTTTACGTAGGCGGTGGTTTCCAACGCTTCAGGAAAGTAGCCCGCTTCATCGAGTACAAAGCTCAGCTTCATGGTAAAACAGCCTGCATGTGCAGCTGCCAGCAATTCTTCAGGATTGGTGCCTTCTTCGCTGGTAAATCTGCTGCTAAAAGAATAGACCTGCTTATCAAGTGCTTCACTTTCTGTCGTCATATGTCCTCTGCCATCTTTCCCGGCACCATGCCATATGGCTTTCGCATATCGTTTCATGGATCGGGTCACTTTAAGTATCTATCAATGCTGTGTTATCCATTGCAGGATCTCGTCCGCATCTTCTTTCCAGGTGGGCAGCCCCAATACATAGTGGTTACGCTTTTTCAGCTTAAAATCGACTACAGACGAGTTATTGTAACGTGCATATACCCGCTCGCATAAGCCTGGCGGGATACACTGGTCTTCCGACCCTGCCAGTATCAGTAAAGGTCCCTGTGGCTTTTTAAAGTCCACCTTCGCTTCATTGCTCAAAGCGCCCCTGATTGCCCTTCTGGATTCAGGAATAGTCAGCTGCTCGTAGCTGGTTTGCTGCTCAGCCAGTGACATACCATTGGTGAAAGCGAACTGCCATGTTTTGAACGGCATCAGGTAAGTGGTATTGACCGTAGAAAAGAAACCTAAAGCAGCCGTATTGGATTTGAGGAAATTGATTTCGTAAGGGAAAACTCCTTTAGGCGGCACGGCGTGTATAGCCACTCCGGCAACGCCGTATCCTTTGTTCAGGAGCACCTGGGTTATCATTCCGCCAAATGAATGTCCGATCAGGATAGGCTTTTCCGGCAACTTTTTGATAGCGCTGATATAGCTGTCCAGTACCTGCGGCAGATCGACTGCTGCCAGTGCCATATTGGGCTGACGACCACGAAGAGCAGCGGGATCTCCTTCTTTCTGTGGCCAGGAGGGAGCGACTGTAGTATAGCCCTGACGCTGAAAATAGCGGTTCCAGTCGTCCCAACAGCGGTTACTAACGTATGCTCCGGTGATGAATACAATGGTTTTTGATTTGATCTTTTCCATAGCGGTTGATAATTTAAGGTCTACCAAAGCTACCTTAGCGCCGGAGCTGTATCAATGTAAAATCAGGTGATTCATCTGTATATTTTACCCGGGCATCCGCAGTTCATCCTTGTTGATCCCCAGCTTTCTGATCCGGTAATTCAGGGTGGAAACATTCATGGAAAGCAATTCTGCCGCTCCTCCTTTGCCAAAGATCTTCCCCCTGCAACGTCTCAGTACGTCGATGATATGTTCTCTTTCATTTTCCTGCATGGTTTTGACCCGTTCTTCCTGCGCAACAGGTACATATTCTATTTTTTCCGGCAAGGTAATCTGGGTGATCACCGGTCCCTCACACAATAATACCGACCGTTCGATCAGGTGTTCCAGTTCCCGGATATTCCCCGGCCAGGAATACAATATCAGGGAATCCATGACCCTCCGCGTCACCGTCACCAGGGGACGTCCTATATTCCGGCAGTGCATTTCCAGGAAATAATCTACCAAGGCCGGAATATCTTCCCGTCTTTCTCTCAGGGGCGGCAGGTGCAGGGGAAATACATTCAGCCGGTAATAGAAATCCATACGGAACCGGCCATCAGCTACCTCTTTTTCCAGGTTCCTGCTGGTAGCAGAGATAATCCGGACGTCCACTTTCTGTGAGTGCATCGCGCCGATACGTTCAATTTCCTTTTCCTGGAGCACCCGCAGCAGCTTGACCTGCATATCCACCGGCATCTCTCCTATTTCATCCAGGAAGATGGAACCACCACTGGCTTGTTCAAATTTACCAATGTGCCGTTCCAATGCACCGGAGAAGGCCCCTTTCTCATGCCCGAATAAGAGGGACTCAATCAGTTCTGCGGGCATGGCCGCACAGTTCACCTTAATCAGGGGTTTTGATGCTCTGCCGGATAAACGGTGTATCAGATCGGCTATCTTCTCTTTCCCGGTACCGCTTTCCCCTGTAATAAGTACCGACGTATCAGAAGGCGCTACTACTGACAAGTGTTGCATCGTCTGCTGTAAACGCTGACTTTCTCCTATAATACCATAACGGCGGAGCATGGGTTGTATTTCTCTTTCTTTTGTATCCCGGTTCCTCATTACTGCTTCCAGACTATTGGCGTGCAGGTAACGCGCTATTTCCAACGTGATCAGCACTTCCCTTTCCCGGAAGGGTTTTACCAGGAAACCATAGGGAAAAGTCGCTTTTGCTTCATCCAGGATCTGCTTGGTAGAATAGGCAGAGAGATAGATAAAAGCGATGTGTTGTTGCCGCAACTGCTTCGCCAGATCTATGCCCGTCAGTTTCCCTTTCAGATAGATATCTATTAGTACAAAATCAGGTCTGTTCTGTCCGATCATCTGCAACGCCATCTCCGCAGAAGCAGCAATGCCGCTTACCGTGTAGCCCGCGCGCTCCATGATCATCTGGAGGTTATTTGCTTCAATAAAAATATCTTCGACGATCAGTATTTTTTCTTTCATGCGTTGTTTCCTTCGTAGTGATGCTAATACAGTCTTTTGAGCCAATGCCTGTTCGTCTGTTGCGTGGCGTCGTCTTTTATGGTTTCTTCAGAAAATAGGTATGTTCTTTCTGTATGCCCAGCTTTCTGATCCGGTGATTCAGGGTAGATACATGAAGCCCCAATATTTCGGCTGCACCGCCGGGACCGAATATTTTCCCTTTACACTTGTTCAGTACACCCAGTATGTAATCACGTTCCATTTCATCCAGGGTTCGGCTGAAATCTTCTTCCTGGCGCACTTTCGCCTCTGACTTTGGTTGAGACGAAAGGTGGATCTCCCGGATGATATTACCCTGTGTCAGTAGAATACTTCTTTCCAGTACGTGTTCCAGTTCCCGTACATTTCCCGGCCAGTTGTAAGCTGTCAGCTGTTTCATGGCGGTGCTGGACAGTTTGATATTCTTGCGACCCGTGCTTCTGGCAAAGCGTTCAATAAAGTGTGCTGCCAGCAGCGATATATCTTCCTTACGGTCCCGTAAAGGCGGAAGTACGATCGGGAATACATTCAGGCGATAATACAGGTCGCTGCGGAAACGGCCTTCAGCCACTTCTTTTTGTAGATTACGATTAGTAGCAGCTATGATCCTGACGTCTGTTTTGATGGTACTTTTCCCACCGATACGCTCTATTTCTCTTTCCTGGATGGCCCGCAGAAGTTTTACCTGAAGGTCCAGCGGCATCTCCCCTATTTCATCCAGGAAGAGCGTACCATGGTTGGCCAGTTCAAATTTCCCGATCCTCCTTTCTATCGCACCAGTGAAACTCCCCCGTTCATGACCGAATAGTTCGCTTTCTATCAGGTTGGCCGGCAATGCCGCGCAGTTCACCTTTACCATCAGTTTATTTTTACGGGGAGAGCCGTTATGGATGGCCCGCGCAATCAATTCTTTACCCGTACCTGTTTCTCCCAGTATCAATACGGTACTTTGTGCAAAGGAAACCTGTGACAGCATATGGAATACGCGTTGCATTTCAGGCCCTGCACCGATGATGTCCGTATGCGTATATACACTGCTGATCTCCTGCTGCAGGTATAATTTCTCTTCTTCCAGCTTCTCCTTATACCCGTTGATCTCTTTCAGTTGCTGACCAATCTTTTCATCTGCCAGTATATTCGCTACCGCTACGGCTACCTGGTCGGAAATCCCTTTCAGGAGATGCAGATCTCTATGGCGGAAGGAATTTCTTTCTTCGGATAACATGGTAATAAAACCAATGTCTTCATTCTGATTCACCAGCTTTACGCCGGCAATTTCCTTGATCCCGCGTTCGAAGATGAACTGTATCCCGGGATGTCTTCCGGGATTTTTCATCAACAGATTTTCTATGTAAAAGAGTTCCGGTTTATCAGAATGCAACAGCATATCATGGATACCATCAGCAATCGGATATTCTGCAAAAGCGATCTCTTTGAATTCCGGATGCGAAGTACGGCGCTCTTCCACATCAGCCACCAAGACCTTGAAAGCCGTCTTTTCCGCATTAAAGATGCCCACAGTAATATCATTGAAATGAAAGATGCTTTTCAGGCGTTGCCGCATAACGGCAATTAATGCCTCCGCCCCCCTGGTCCTTGCGATGTCAGCGCTGAATGATAACAGGATCTCCTTTTCCTTTTCACGTTGCTGGATGGCTTCGTTGGCCAGCATATTAGCTACCAGTCCTGACAGATGATAAGAGAACCGTTCTATCAGCCGCATATCATCCGCAGAAAAAGAATTGATATTTTCAGCAAGTAATGTCATGCCTCCGAAGACTTCATTGTTATGCATGAGACGGACGCCCGCGATTTCATTGATACCTGCTTCTGCGAGAAAATCAAAGTGTATGCCGCCAACTTTCTGCAGTGCTGCTACGGAGAGCAATACAGCGCTATCCGAGGCCATGACACGGTTATGCAAACCATCCTGTAAAGAATATTCGCGGAAAGCAATGCCTTCAAAATCCTGGTGTTGATTGGCTTTCTCACAATCTTCCAGGATCACTTTATATAGTCCCTTTGCCACGTTGTATTGTACGATCGCAATATCAGAGAAATTCAGGCGCGTTTGCAGGATCTTTTTAATAGTAGGCACCAGTTTACTCTTATCAGAGATACTGGCAATAGAATGGCTGATAGACAACAGCATTTCATTCTCTGCTTCTCTGGCCTGGATATACTCATGGTGACTGATATTCACCATCGCCGTTGCCAGATGGAAAGACACTGCATGGATCAGGTTCTGTACATTGGCATTAAACCAGCCTTTTCCATCTGCATAAAACAGGATGATACCCATAGGGCGCTGATTATTGTCACGCAATGTGACGCCCACACATTCTCTTAGTCCGGCGTTGAATTGCATGATCATATAATCAGGCGCGTTCACCGCAGTAGCTTCTTTTTCAATATCGATCACCAGGGGTGCATTGGCTGCCAGTATATGACTGATCATGCCGTCATTCACCGGGTACCGGCGGGAGCTGATTGTTTCGTAATCAGGATGTGAGCGGCTGGTAGAGTCCGGATCCAGCAGGAACGCGGCACAAGATTGTTCGTCATCACTAAGTTTGACGACCAGACTATAGGTAAAACGGAAAAGTTTTTTCAGTTGGGTGTTAATCAGTTCCAGTAATCCTGTGCGATCTTTTAAGCGACCAATAGCATCACTGATGCTCAATAAAGCCTCTCTTTCCCTGATCTTTTGCTCTATTTCGTCCCTTGCCATGATATTGGCTACTGCCAAAGAAATATGGCTGGAAATAGCCTTTACAACCGGGAAAATAGCTAGTTGAAAATTATCCGGCGTTTTGGAGAAAAAGGACAATACCCCGATCACTTCATTTTCGAATATCAAACCACAGTTAAGTGTTTCTGCCACGCCGGCATCATATACGATCTGCATGTTATCAGTCAGTTCACCGGCAGCTTTCATTTTAGCCAGGTGACAGATAAACGGTTCTCCTTTGTCAATGGCTGCTACCATCCATTCAACACCTATGGGCCAGTCGGCAGTCACCAGTTCGTGATACTGTGTGTGTTCTTTTATCAGCGAACTTGTATCCAGCATAAAGGCTTTGTAATGCTGCGGTCTGCCGGAAGGCACAGAAATAGTACAGTGACTGAAAGAGAAAAAGCTGCTGAAGCGCTCTTTCACCAGGTTCATCAGGTCACTTTTTGCCCTTACCCTGGCAATATCCATTGCGAGGGACAATAGTAGCCGGGTCAGTTCGATGTCGTTCTCCACGGATACAGTGGATGCTACCTTTTGTATTTTCCGTGTGGCCGATTTTGATTGCTGCATGTTAAAGTTGTGGTTTCGCCGGGGTGGTAAACAGATACGGTAAACTTACAAGATATATGGTCAAGCTGTATGCCATGCCTGTAAGTAGTTGGCTATTATTCGCTTAAAGGAACAACTGATCTAGTATCATTGTTCATATATGAATAATTAACCAAAGAATTATCGAAATATGAATAAGTCTACGGACAACTTCATAGCACCCTATTTTTTGGATTGCTAATCCTGAAATACCAATAATCCGGTGGATAATTAACGATATATGAATACCAAAGAAAAGAGAAATAGCGGATAATCAACTAAAAACCAAACACTTACTACGTGGCACCAGATTAGCATATTATATCACGAACTGAAACCACTACATTATGAGCAGTAAAATCCTATACGACACAGGTACAGATGTATTGCCAGAGACCCAAAGTTCGCGAAAACTGAGCAGACCCGAGAAGACCACCCACTTTGAAATCCACAGACTGGAAACAATCAGCAATGACCATCCCTTGCTGGATGGGTTACAGGAGAGACTGCAATACTTCGAGATCGTCTGGATGCAGGAAGGAAACGGCTGTATTTCTATTGACGCCCTTCAGCATCCTTTCGGCAACAACATGATCTACTGTCTGACGCCGGGGCAGGTCAGGCATTGCTGTTTTCAGCAAAATCCTAAAGGTTATTACATCTCCTTTTCGCAGGACTTCCTCTACCGCTGGGCCACCTATACAATGGGCACAACCTGGCTGGATACCCGGATCTATGGCGTCGGACTATCTGTTATATCCCCGGATCAGGATATGCAACTGGAAATCGAAGACCTGATGACAAAGATGTCTAAAGAGTACACTAACCATTATCTTTTACGGTCGGAAGTACTGGCCGGCCTGCTGAATATTCTGGTGATCTATTTCTCGCGCCGGCAGCAGATCAGGGTCAATGAACTGGCACAATCAAAAGAAATAGAACTGGTACAACGGTTTATATCACTGGTAAAAGTGCAATTCAAAACCATGAAGTTTGTAGCTGATTATGCCAGCGAACTTTGTGTAACTGCTAATCACCTGAACCGTATTGTAAAGAAAATAACAGGTATGCCGGCAAGTTCGCACATACAGCAACACATCATCATGGAAGCGAAAAGACAAGCGTTGCATTCAAATGTCAGCATGAAAGAGATTGCTTATCTGCTGGGCTTTGACGATCATTCGCACTTCAGTAAATACTTCAAGAATAACTCCGGCATGAACTTTACCAGTTTTAAGAAAGGCCTGACCAACGAACTTGTGACAGATCCTGTTATTTAGAAAAAGGATACTGCAACCAACTATTATTTCCTGATCATTACAGACAACAACAGTTAACCTTAAATGTACAACTGAGCGCACCATTCCGCCATTGATGCCCGCATAGTCATATGATAGCTTTGTATACACCCGATATTATCTAAACATCATAAACGACAATAAATGACAAAGCAATCAATGAAGAACATACTGGCAGCGGGAGCTGTAGCAGCTGCAAGTGTGGTGAATAATGCGGATGCGCAGACCAAAGTACTGGATCCGGCAAAAGACCCGGCAATCGAAACCCGGACAAAAGCATTCCTGCAAGTATTGAACAGCGGCGGTGGTAAACCCATGGAACAGATGGCGGCTACTGATGCCCGTAAAGTACTGGAAGGTGCACAATCTTCTGTAAAAGTAGATCTCTCGGGAGTTGACATAACTGAGAGAACCATTACGGAAGACGGGCTGCAGGTAAAACTCTTTATCGTACGTCCATCCGGCGTAACAGGGATATTACCCGCATTTATGTTTTTCCATGGCGGTGGCTGGGTATTGGGTGATTTCCCTACACACCAGCGTTTTGTGAGAGACCTGGTAGTGTATTCCGGTGTGGCAGCCGTATTCGTAGAATACAGCCGTTCTCCGGAAGTAAAATACCCGGTAGCGCTCAACGAAGCCTACGCTGCTACCAAATGGGTAGCTGCACACGGCGCAGAGGTCAATCTTGATGGCAAAAGACTGGCGGTAGTAGGCAATAGTGCCGGTGGTAATCTGACGGCTGCGACCGCACTGATGGCTAAAGACAAGAAAGGTCCTGAGCTGAAATTCCAGCTTTTGTTCTGGCCGGTAGCCGATGCCAACTTTGAAACCGGATCTTATAACCAGTATGCTACGTCCCGTTTCCTGACAAAGAACATGATGATCTGGTTCTGGGACAATTACGTCCCCAAATCCCAGCGTAAAGAGATCTATGCAGCGCCTTTGCAGGCTAGTCTGGAAGAACTGAAAGGCTTACCCCCAACCCTGGTGCAGACGGCTGAAAATGACGTACTGCGTGACGAAGGAGAAGCATATGCCCGCAAGATGGATGAAGCAGGCGTACCTGTTACCCTTGTAAGAATTCAGGGCATGATACATGACTACGGGCTGCTAAATCCATTGGCTGATGTACCGGCGGTACAATCAGCGTTAAGATATGCCGCAAATGAGCTGAAAAATGCCTTAAAATAGTAAGCACCCGGCTTTCTGCTATAGTCATTCTATACTTATGCTACGTTAGTGCTACCTTCTTAACGCAGCACTAACGTAGCATAAGTATAGAATGACTATTATTACACCATTCCCGTTTGTTGCGCCTGATTGTCATGGTCCCTTGGAATTATCCTATTTTTACCAGTATCTGTACAATGATAACAGTGAAAACCTACCCGAATTATAAGTACCTTTCTGCCCAATAATCATCCTTCCATGACTAATATTACCGTTGAGTGGATGCGCTCCATTGAATCGCTTACAGGCGTGCCCGATAATCAGCTGCAATGGTTCATTGATAACTCCGAACGCAGAGAATTACCGGCAGGCTCGTATGCTTTTAATGTAGGCGATGCAATGATCGGCACACATGTGCTGTTATCTGGCAGAATTAAAATATGCCAGATGCAGAATAACGAACTGCGGGAACTGATGATCGCAGAACCCGGACGTATCCTGGGCTATCTGCCCTTCTCCCGTGGCATGACCTCGTCCGTAGCCGGTGAAGCAATAGACGATGTCGTTTTATACACCCTGCCCATGGACAAGATAGAACCTATGATCAAGCTTCATTTTGAACTGACACAGGCACTCGTACATATCATGACCAACCGGGTGCGTGATTATACTTCCTTCATCCGCCAGAGCGAAAAAATGATGGCATTGGGTAAGCTTTCCGCCGGACTGGCACACGAGCTGAATAACCCTGCGGCAGCCGTTGTACGTGGCGCCCATTCAATGAAAAAACACCTGCAGTTACAGCCGGAGTTCTTTAAAAAGATCATGGAAATACGCATGGATGAAGCGTCCATCAAGCTGGTGAAAGAAAAAATGTTTGAAATACTTTCACAACATAATACGCATAAGTCGCAGCTGACACTTGTACAACGTTCGCAACTGGAAGATGAATTGACGGACTGGCTGGATGATCTCAATGTGGAAAACAGCGCGGAACTGGCGGAGAACTTTGTAGAGTTTGGCTTTACATTAGAAGATCTCGATCAGTTCAGACAGCGACTGGTTGAAAAGGATGTCTCCCCGATATTCAACTGGATCAATAATAACCTGATCACTGAAAAGATCGTTTCCGACATTGAAGAAGCGTCCAAACGCATCGCTGACCTGGTGGGTTCTGTGAAGTCGTTTACCCACATGGACCAGGGTTACGATAAACAGCTGACCAATATTCACGATGGTATCCGTACCACCATCTCTATCCTGCAATACAAGATCCGTAAGGGGAATATTGAGCTGGTAGAAGATTATGATACCAATCTGCCACCACTGCGCGCGCTGATCGGAGAACTGAACCAGGTGTGGACCAATATCATCGACAACGCACTTGACGCGATGGAAGTGAATAAAAAGGGGAAACTATTTATCAAAACAGAGCGGGACAAGGACTGCCTGAAAGTCATTATTACAGATGATGGACCGGGTATTCCTGAGCATGTCCTGGAGCGTGTTTTTGACCCTTTCTTTACGACAAAAGAACCAGGCAAGGGTACTGGTCTGGGCCTGGATATTGTGTCTCAGATCGTACGGCAGCACAAGGGTTATCTGAAGGCGGAATCTAAGCCGGGGGAGACGAAATTTATCGTGTCGCTGCCGATCCTTGGATAGGTTTCAATTAAGAATTAAGAATTTGAATGCAGCGGAGATTGTGGGGCGGATTATAGTCGGGATTTGTGAGGACGTTTTGTGGGAAAGGGAGTTGCAGAATTTTTGTAGCATTGAATGAGAAGACGATTAATAGTATTAATATGAATCAGAACTTACCATATATTCTCTGTATTGACGATGATCCACAGGTATTACGTGCACTTGTAAGAGACCTTAAAAGTCAGTACCGTGAGCAGTACAGAATCATCAGCACAACCGTTATCAGTGAAGCACTGGAGTCTTTACTGGAACTCAGAAATAAAGGGGAAATTGTGGCCATGTTCATTTCGGATCAGCGTATGCCTGAAATGGAAGGCGTGGATTTCCTGGAAAGGGCCATGGAGTATTATCCGGATGCGCGCCGGGTGTTACTCACGGCTTACTCTGATACGGATGCAGCGATTAAAGCGATCAACTCTGTACAGCTGGATTATTACCTGGTAAAACCATGGAGTCCACCGGAAGAGCGGTTATATCCTGTACTGGATGATCTGCTGGGCAACTGGCAGAGCGTCTACAGACCGGATTTCAGGGGTATCAAGGTAGTGGGATATCAGTTCTCGCCCAAGTCTCACTCTGTGAAAGATTTCCTGGCTGGAAACCTTATTCCCTATCAATGGCTGGATGTACAGAGTTCGGAGGAAGCAGGCAAATTAATGAGTCTGAATAACCTCAGTCAGAAAGATGTACCGCTGGTATTCTTTGAAGACGGTACTTTCCTTTCCAATCCATCTATCATAGATATTGCACATAAAGTAGGGCTGAATCCGCAGGTGAAACTGGATGTATACGATGTGGTGATTATAGGTGCTGGTCCTGCGGGACTTGCAGCAGGTGTATACGGCGCATCTGAAGGTCTGAAAACGCTGCTGATCGAAAGACGAGCTCCCGGTGGACAGGCAGGTACCAGTTCCCGTATTGAGAACTACCTGGGCTTCCCGAGTGGATTGAGCGGTTCAGAACTGACCAGACGTGCTATTGCACAGGCTACACGACTGGGTACGGAGTTTATTACGCCACAGTCCGTAAAAGACATCAAACAGAAAGACGGTTATAAAAAGGTGATCCTGGAAGATGGCACGGAGATCAATACCCGTGCGGTGATCATCACCACCGGCGTTGATTACCGTCAGCTGGAAACCAAAGGCGTACCTGATTTCACCGGCGCGGGCGTTTATTACGGCGCAGCCATGACAGAGGCATCTGCCTGTACCGGCATGGAAGTTTACATTGTAGGTGGCGGTAACTCAGCCGGACAAGCCGCGATGTACCTTTCCAAATTTGCCAAAAACGTACATATCATTATCCGCCGGGAGGACCTGAGCAGTACAATGTCAGCTTACCTGATAGAGCAGATCTCCGGCGTAGCCAATATTACCCTCCATCCGAAAACGGAGATTGCCGAAGCAAAAGGCAGCGACCGCCTGGGCCAATTGATTCTCTGTAATATAGATACCAAAGAGCAGCAGGAAGTACATGCGGATGCCCTGTACATCTTTATCGGGGCCAAACCATTCACCGACTGGATCGCACTGGATATCATCAAGGATGAAAAAGGCTTTATCAAAACAGGTGGCGATCTGCATAACTGCGAGGCATTCAAGCGGATATGGAAACAGGACCGTGATCCTTACCTGCTGGAAACCAGCTGTCCCGGGATCTTTGCTGCAGGCGATGTTCGCGCACAGGCAATGAACAGGGTGGCGGCAGCAGTCGGGGAAGGATCGATGGCGATCAGCTTTGTGCATAAATACCTGTCAGAAGTTAAGTAGCTTCTTAGGTATTTATACGACATTTGCTTCCCTGTTTTAATTGACTATGAAGGTTTGTATCGCTGAAAAACCAAGTGTAGCCAGAGACATTGCCGAAGTCATTGGCGCTAAAGAACGTAAGGATGGATATTACGAAGGCAACGGATACCAGGTAACCTGGACCTTCGGGCATTTCTGTACGCTGAAAGAGCCGCATGATTATACGGAACAATGGAAGTTCTGGCGACTGGAAGATCTCCCCATGATCCCCAGCAGTTTTGGCATTAAACTCATAGACAACTCGGGCGTTCAGAAGCAGTTCAAGATCATCGAACAACTGGTACAGCATAGTGAAGAAGTGATCAACTGCGGGGATGCCGGCCAGGAAGGGGAGCTTATCCAGCGATGGGTATTGCTTAAAGCCCAATGCACCGCGCCTGTAAAAAGGCTGTGGATCTCTTCACTGACAGAACAGGCGATCCGCGAAGGATTTCAGAAACTCAAAGACGCAGACCAATATAATAACCTATATGCAGCGGGTAGTGCCAGGGCGATCGGCGACTGGTTACTGGGCATGAATGCCACCCGGCTGTTCACCAAGAAATTTGCCATGGGAAAGACTGTACTCTCCATCGGGAGGGTACAGACTCCTACCCTGGCGATGATCGTAGCCCGGCAGAAAGAGATCAACGCCTTCGTTTCCGAGGAATACTGGGAGTTGAAAACAGTATACCGGGAAGTGGAATTTACCGCTACCATTGACCGTATCAAGGTACTGGACCGGGCAGAAAAAGGGCTGGCTTATCTGAAAGAGCACCCATTCGAAGTCACTTCCTTTGAGAAAAAAGAAGGGAAAGAGGGTAATCCCAAGCTGTTTGACCTCACCGCCTTACAGGTGGAAGCCAATAAGAAATACGCTTATTCTGCTGACGATACCCTGAAATATATCCAGAACCTGTATGAAAAGAAGCTGGTGACCTACCCAAGGGTAGATACCACTTACCTCTCCGAAGACCTGCATCCGAAAATTGCAGGTATCATGCAGGACCTGACGCCTTATGCGGCATTGACAGCACCAATACTGGCCAATCCGATTCCAAAGCTCAAGACTGTTTTCGATGATAAAAAGGTGACAGATCACCATGCGATCATCCCTACGGGTATCTATCCGTCCAATCTTGGTATGGAAGAGAAACGTATTTATGACCTCGTAGCCAGACGTTTCATTGCAGCTTTCTATCCGGAGTGTAAAATATCCAATACGACCATATTGGGTAAAGTGGGTCAGGTGGAATTTAAAGTAACCGGTAAGCAGATACTGGAGCCAGGCTGGAAGGAAGTATATGCCAATGATGTGACGCCTAAAAAAGAAGGTGAAGAAGAGGAAAAGATCCTGCCGGTTTTTGAGGTTGGCGAGAGTGGCCCACATACCCCCAGGATTCACCAGGGTAGGACTACGCCACCGAAAGCCTTCACAGAAGCCACTTTACTCCGTGCCATGGAAACAGCGGGTAAACAGGTCGATGATGAAGAAATGCGTGAGTTACTGAAAGATAACGGTATCGGACGTCCATCTACCCGTGCGAATATTATCGAAACCCTCTTCCGCCGGAAATATATTGAGAAACGTAAGAAGAATATCTTCGCTACACAAACGGGTATCGATCTCATTGATACCATTCAAACAGAACTGCTGAAAAGCCCTGAGCTGACAGGTATCTGGGAAGGTAAACTGCGTCAGATAGAGAAAGGCGAATATGCCATGGAGACCTTCAAACAGGAGCTGATCCAGATGGTAATTGACCTGACGATCGAAGTAAAGACCTCTAATTATAAAGTGATCACCGTGCGGCCGGATCAACCGGAAGAAAAAGAAAAGGAAAAAGAAGAGAAACCCAAAAAAGAGGCTAAACCGAAAGAGCCGAAGAAAGCCGTCGTTATTGCGGAGCAACAATGCCCGAAATGCAAGGCACACCCACTGAAGAAAGGGAATACCGCTTATGGCTGTGCAAACTTCAACGTATGCGGCTTTAAAGTGCCATTTGAAGTCTTTGGCAAGAAACTCACTGACAAACAGATTGCCGATCTGCTGGCTAAAGGAAAGACCGGTAAGATCAAAGGCTGGAAACTGCCAGGTGCTGCAGGTGATACGGAAGGTAAACTGATCCTGAATAAAGGATTTGAGCTGGAAGTAGAGAAAGCCTGATCATCTTTCATACAGCAACTTCACCATTGTGGCAATGAGATGTGCACCGGTAGCTGCGAACAATTCCCTAAATTACGTCCTCAATTTATACCCTATATGACAAAAAGTTTTAAAGCCCGCATCTGGGGACTGGTGCGTTGGGCGACCCTGATTTTTGCTGTACTGTTTGTTTTCAGACTTATTTATGGATATGTAGCTACTGACACCCGGCAGACCAATGACTATAGCGTTGACTTCTTTGAGAATATCAGCAATCTGAGAAAAAACTATGCATCCGAAAAGGTGCAGTACAAGAGTAGCAATTCTATGTCTCAACCGGACATGTCGGCCCCCGTTGCCGCTACTCCCAGCCAGAAGTATGAAAAAACGGCGTCCATCCGTACAAAGTCGTCTCATTTTGAGGACGATGCCAGACAAATCTCCCAGCAAACGGAGTCCTTCAAAGCAATCGTACAGTACGAACAGGCTTTAGGACTGAAAGGCGGTCGCGAGCTCCACCTGATGATTGGTGTTAATCCGGAAGTGTTTGATTCCTTCTACCTGGCCATCCAGAAAATAGGCGTGATCAGATCTACCGAGATCACCAAAGTGGATAAAACCAATGAATATCGTCAGCTGAATGCACAGAAAGCCTCTCTATTGAAAACACTGGAATCACTGAATGAATTAAAATCAAAACCCGGCCCTATTACAGACCTGGTGGCCCTGCATGATAAAATCCTGGAGACAGAAGGGAAGTTGCAGGACCTGGGTGTTGAACTGGGAAATTTTGATACGGAGAATGAGTTCTGTACGGTACGTGTATCACTGTATGAGGGTGCGACCGAAAAGAAACCTATCAGTTTTATACATAGGGTGAGAGTAGCGCTGGAATGGACGATACATTACTTTACTTACCTGGTATTTGCAGCTGTAGGCATCGTGTGTGGTGCGTTCGTGTTGCTGGTGATCGTTGATAAACTGAAACTGATCAATAAGATCGCGAAAAAACTGGAAGAATGAGGATAGTGAGTATAGTAACGTTGTTGCTGACGATTGGAGTAAGTGACCTGTATGCACAAAGTGATTCCCTGTACCTGATCAGCGACCGGGGAAAATTCGGATATGTCAATAAAGAGAAAACAATAGTGATTACGCCGCGATTTTTCGCGGCGTATCCCTTTAAGGAAGGTCTTGCTCCGGTGAGAGAAGCCGGGTTTTATGGCTATATCGATACCAGCGGACATTATGTAATACAACCTCGTTTTGAACAGGCATTACCATTTCATGACGGACTGGCGAGAGTATATGAAAATGACAAGGTCTTTTATATTGACAAAAGCGGTTGTAAAGTATCTGATGAGGCAAAAGAGCTGGAAGCGATCCATACATCCGAAAGACTGATAGTAAAAATTCCACCATTCGTTTACTTCTATATGGATTCATTGGGTCATCTCACACGGAATGAACCACATATGACGCTATATAACAAAAACATAGATTACCTGGGGGATATTAGTTATTTGATTCAAGAAGGAACGTCTTCTGAGATAAGGCAGAACGAGTGGAAAAATTATCCGAATGCTGTCTCTCCTTTTGATACACTGTTTCCTACAGATACATTGCGTATTGTAGCTGTTCCGGCAGCCAGGACTGTAGTCGAGGACAGATATAACGGATATAAGGTGTTTGTGGTCAATGCAGGACAGAAAGCGGCCACATTGTTAACGACACACGGCCGTCTTCATATCTGGCTGGAAGCACTGACTGGCAATAATGAATGGAGAAACCTGGAAATTCCCCCCCGTAGTGACCATCTATTTTCATCGAATTTTTCGCGGCGGGTTTCCCTATCTGCACAAAGGTACTGGGAGCTGCATTGTCCGGTGTATGAAGGTGTATTCAAGACGAGAATGCGATATGCGATGTACTATTTCCCAAGACCAGATAAAATAGAACCGGCTGTCATTATCTACAGTAATGAGTTTGAGGGAAGTATTAATCCGGGTCAGACGTCTATTCCCATAGATGAGCCTCAACTACCATAGATTGGGAGATGATATCACAATATCAGCATTAAAGAGATCCAATATTCAAGGACAGCTGACGAGGCACTAATGAACCGCAGGATGAGAATTGTATATGCGTTGCTACTTTTTACTGACGATGTCAGGACATGAGTTGTTCGCGCAAAACAGGTAATTGTTACTGATAGGAAGGCGGCAAAATGAATTTATTGACAGGGAGGGAAAATCATAATGCTACCTAAATTCATGTAGCGCGTAATAAAACAGTGATTGATTAATGCCAGCGTATTTAATGAAGGAACTGTAGCTCCTAAAAATTAAAAAAGAATTTCCGCTTTTGATTCACCATCAACCAGCAGATCTGCGTAAATTCATATTGTCACCTTTAAAAGAGCGTCTATGTCAATAAATGAAGTACAGGATAAACTGATTGAGGATGTAATGCACCTCGAAGATGAAGAAAGCCGCCAGCAATACATAGATAATATTGCAAAATCATTGCCTTTGATGGAAGACAAGTATAAACATGAACACTACCAGGTACAGGGCTGGATCTCCGATATTTGGGTCCGTGCTGTCTATATCAAGGAAAAAGTATGGTTCACAGCAGCCAGCAGCGATAAAGCGACGAATGGTCTGCTGGCCATGTTTTCAAGGGTTCTGTCCGGCAATCATCCAAAAGATATCGCTGATGCGGATATCTATTTCATGAACGAGATCTCCGGTCTTTTTCAGCCGTTCCTGACGCTGCAATGGCCGTTGATATTAAGGAAAATGAAATCACAGGCAGTAGCGTACCAGATACAGTTATTGCAAGCCCTGTAATAAACGAAAGCAGTTATAAGAGAAAGGCCGCTCAATGTATTGAGCGGCCTTTCTGCTTAAACAATATGATAAGATTAAATCACGGGTTGGTTGACCATAATCCCGCTTCTTTTACAAAGGTACGTCTGTTTAGCTTCAGCTGCATCACGATCAGCTCGGCAAAATCTTCCGCCTGCATCACTTTTTCCGGATTGCCATCTGTCAGTTTCAGGTCTATAGCCATATCTGTCGCAATGGTGCTTGGCGTTAAAGTAGTCACCCTGATATTAGACTTACGTACTTCCTGCATTAGGGACTCAGACATACCGATCAGTCCGAATTTGGAAGCACTGTAAGCACTGGTTACCGGAGCGCCTTTCTGACCTGCTGTAGATGAGATATTAACGATATCGCCTGTCTGACGGGATAACATACCAGGCAGTACTGTACGTACAACATAATAGGCGCCGAAAAGGTTTACTTTAACGACCTGCTCCCACTCTTCCGGCTCCAGTTCCAGGAACTTTCCAAACTTCCCGATACCGGCGTTATTGATCAGAATATCGATGCTACCCAGTTCAGCCGTCATCTTTTCTATTGCAGCTTCTACTTCTTTTCTTTCAGCAACATCTGCGGTAGCATAGACTACCTTCACACCTGTGCCCTTCAGTTCTTCCGCTACTGCCTGCAGGTCTTTCTCGGTACGCGCTAACAATGCCAGGTTCACTCCTTCAGCGGCCAGTTGTTTGGCAACTGCCTTCCCGATTCCTTTTCCGGCACCTGTTACGAGGGCGTTTTTTCCTTTTATTGATTCCATATCTGATGTATTTACATTTTCAGTGCTAAATATATGCTTATCCTTTCACTCGGCCCATCGCAGGATCACTGAAGCCCGCTTTACCATTTTCCACACGACCGGCATATCTTCTTTCAAAGGATGTTTGTCCGGTAATACGTACGCTGAAATCGTACCAGGAATGGCTCTTTTGCAGATCCAGTACAAGGGCTGTTTTACTATTGGCAGCCAGTGTCTTTTTCTGTACGGATTTGCCATACGCATGATCGATAATTTCAATCGTCAGCGCCTGGGTATGGTGATTATTTAACTGCAGGGAGACGTTGCCGGTAAAGGTCTTTCCTTTCCGTTCGTAGTCGCACCATACTTCAAGTCGTGGCGCTTTATCATTGCCGGCAAATTCGCGGAAAAACCCATTTGGTCCGTAGACACACAGGTGGTATATACCGTTTTCAAATGATTGCAATGGCCAGTGATCCGCCAGTCTGTCGCCTGCTTTTACTGCATAGGCCCATGTTCTGACTGTTTCAAAAGTGGCATTATCAGCTGCCAGATATTTACCCGGTGCATATACATTAAAAGGCACACCTGCGGCTGCTTTTCCTGCCAGTTCGTTGCCTGCTTTGAAAGATATTTCAAAACCGCCTTTACTCAGCTGACCATCCACATACATTTCGTAAGGCAATGCACAGGCAGGTCGGAGACCTTCTTCCTGTTTAGCCATGTAAGGGGCGGTTGCCGGGTTTTGATTGATCGCAGCAATCTCCGCAGCCGTCAGTTTTTTGAAACCGGAAGGCGCCTCTTTGAACTGCGCTTTATGAATACTTTCGATAAATGTGTCTTTGTCACCAAAAGAAGGGAACGGTATTTTCTCCCCGTTATATGGTGTAAAGACAGAACTGAGGTCTCCGCAGATGGTACGGCGCCATTCAGTGATATTACTTTCAACGATATTTTTGCCTGTCTTATGATGCAGGAAGCGCTCCAGGAACTGTAAGGTAGACGTATGGTCAAACACTTCAGAGCAGACCATACCACCGCGGCTCCATGGAGAAGCGACAATCAGTGGTACACGGTAGCCCAGCCCGATAGGACTTTCTCTTACATCTTCTTCCTGCATACCATTTTTACGGAGCTCCTGTTCGCGGGTGACATATTCCACGCTGGTATCGATGCCTTCGGACACAAGCCCGGTACCCGGACCATGTGGAGGTACGAATGGTGGTACGTGGTCAAAATCGCCATCATTTTCATCATATGCCAGGATAAAGATGGTCTTCTTCCAGACTTCCGGGTTTTGTGTCAGGATATCCATTACTTCTGCTACATACCAGGCCCCATACCAGGGTGCGCCAGGATGATCGGAGAAGTTTTCAGGAGAGACGATCCAGGAAACAGTCGGCAACTGACCATTTTTTACATCTTCGCGGAACTGGTACAATACATCGCCTTTTGGCACCTGCATGGTACGCTCCGTAGTACCGTCGTGATACTGTAGGGTGCTCAGCTGATGGTAATCCGGATCTTTTTCGTTTGTGGTGAATGCTTTTCTGTGGATGTTCTTTTCACGTTCCGACAGCAGTTCAAATTTCTCAGGACGCCATTTTTCTTCCCGTTCCTGCAATTTGAGCAACAACTCCTTTTTCTCCTGCAGCTCTTTCTGAGCGGCGTCAGCCTGTGCACCGGAAAGTGTCTTTAATTTGTCTTCCAGGGCGGTAATAGCCGCTTTCTGTTTTTCTATGCTACGTTGTACGTGTTTATAGTGCGTAAGCGAAAATTCCGGTCTGTATTGCGCAAAGAACTCCAGTGGGTTGTCGGTGAAGTTAGCCAGCCAGGAATCTTCTTCCCCTGTAAAACCAACACCCACGCTCAGTTCATTCTGGTATACTTTCCAGCTGATACCATTTTCTTCCAGTCGCTCAGGGAAGGTGGTCCAGCTGGCAGGAACGCCATAATCCACTTCTGAGTTACGTACGTTAGGAGCAGCATCAGGGCTTTGTTTTTCACGGATGGTGCCTGTCCAGAAATAGAGTCTGTTAGGCGTTGTACCAGTGAGTGAAGAACAGAAGTTCTGGTCGCATACCGTGAATGCGTCAGCCAGTGCGTAATAGAAAGGAATGTCCTCACGGGTGAAATAACCCATGGTGAGTGGCAGGTTGGCGTATTCTTTATTACCGGACTGTTTTACATCCAGCCATTTATCGTATTTACCATTATTGCGGGCATCCACCTGGTTTTCCCATGAGTGTGGCAAAGAACTCATCCAGGTGACCTTTGAATCTTTGATATCAAGGCGGAAAGGAGCATACGTTTCTCCTTTCGCATTGGACTGCAGCCACACCAGATTTTTATCAGGCTGTCTGATAGCACGGGGATCATTGAATCCGCGTACACCGCGCAGTGTACCAAGACTATGATCGAACGAGCGATTTTCCTGCATCAGCAGTACGACATGTTCCGCATCAAGGAAGGTTGTACCGGCAGCCGGATTGATGGCCATAGCTCTCTGAATAGAGGCTGGCAATACACCTGCCAGACCTGCGCCGCCTGATAGCAATGCGGCTTTTTTGATAAAGTCTCTCCTTGTATCCATAATGCTGACAAGATACATAACCTGCTCCAAGCTGAAGCCATATATGGTCAATCTTCAATGTAATTTAATACCCCATTAATGTGAGGCCCCGGGTATTATTATTATCTTTCGTCCAATTAAACCGATACTATATGAATAAGAGACTGTTGCTTTATCCACTGATTATCGGCTTTTTCGGATGTCTTATCTGGTTTATTATCAATAAGGGCAGCCATCTTACAACCGACGGCAGTACGCCTGTGAATAAGATGGCCTCTGCTGCTTCCGCATCTGCACACACAATTCCACCCACTTCTACAGCGGAGAGTGTCTGGAATTCAATGGTCCAGAATGTACATCATCCTTTAGCGTTATTGCTGTTACAGATAATTCTGATTTTGGCCACTGCCCGATTATTTGGCTGGCTGGCAAATAAGATCGGACAACCTTCAGTAGTAGGAGAGATTGTAGCAGGTATTTGCCTGGGACCATCCCTGCTTGGGATGGTATGGCCTTCAGGAAGTACGTTTATTTTTCCTGCGGAAGGTTTTAAAAATCTGCAGTTTTTAAGTCAGATAGGTCTTGCTTTCTTCATGTTTGTAGTAGGTATGGAACTGGATACGGAGAAGATGAAGAACAAGGCGCATGATGCGGTGATGATCAGTCATGCGAGTATTGTATTTCCTTTCTTTCTGGGTGTAAGCTTAGCTTACTATATGTATGCAAGATTTGCCCCTGCGAATGTAAGTTTCCTGTCTTTTGCACTGTTTATGGGTATTGCCATGAGCATCACTGCATTCCCGGTTTTAGCGCGTATTGTACAGGAGAGAAAGCTGAGCAGTACTCCACTGGGGCTGCTGGCTATTACCTGTGCTGCGGCAGATGATGTTACTGCATGGTGCATACTGGCGGTTGTTATTGCGATCGTAAAAGCGGTTACATTATGGACGGCTGTGCTTACGCTGGTATTATCACTGATTTTCGTCGGATTCATGTTATATATTCTAAAACCCTGGTTAGCCAAAAAAATCGCACGTTTCCAGGAGCAACATAAAGAGAAATCCATTGTTGCCCTCGCATTTATGACGCTGCTATTTTCAGCATGGGCTGCAGAGGTAATTGGCATACATGCCTTGTTTGGTGCTTTTCTGGCGGGCGTGATCATGCCTTCAGAAGTATCAGTACAGAAACTGCTGACTGATAAACTGGAAGATGTGAGCGTATTGTTATTACTGCCTATCTTCTTTGTGTTTACCGGACTGCGTACACAGATCGGCTTACTGGGCCAGGGTAATCTTTGGGCGGTGTTTGGTCTGATCATGCTGGTAGCAGTAGGAGGTAAACTGGGAGGTAGTGCGCTGACAGCTAAATTGATGGGACAGTCCTGGATGGATTCTCTTGGTATAGGCGCCCTGATGAACACCAGAGGATTGATGGAGCTGGTCGTATTGAATATCGGTTACGACCTGGGTATTCTGTCACCGGAAGTGTTTGCGATGTTGGTACTAATGGCGCTGGCAACGACGTTTATGACGGGTCCGTTGCTGGATGTAGTGAAGAAAGTGGAAGAGAGCAAGTTACAGGCCAGCCAGATCGGCTAATTTCAATTAGGAATTAGGATTAGGAGTAACAATTAAGAATTGGGCTGCTGAGAATGCGCTCTATATAAATAAAACGCTGCGGAGAAGATCTTTGCAGCGTTTTGTTTTATGGCAATATGCAATGGTTCAGATTGAATCCGACAGCTTGCTATTCAATAGCCAAAGGTAGCCCCTGACGCTTATCTTATCCCTCCTTATCAAACACAAACCCATATAAAAGCAAAAGGCCTGATCGATTGATCAGGCCCTTGTATTAGTTCAGTATGATTAATGCAGCGTTGTTTTCTTCAAAGTTGGCTTCTTCGCTGTTACCGGTTTTTTAGCAGTTGTTTTCTTGGCAACTGTCTTTTTCTTCGCGGTTGGCGCTTTCGCCTTTCCTTTTGCTGTTGCTTTCGCTTTCGCAGAAGATTTTGAAGTTTTTGAGGCTTTCGCTGTTGTAGTAGTGGTCAGTGGTTTCTTTGCTTTCGCCTCAGCTGGAGCAGCTACTTTTGCCGGAGCAGGGAAGCGGGATTTATCGAAGGCGGTTGCTTTGTCATCCAGCATCATCTGTAATGATTCCTTCAGTATTTCCTCTTTCTCTGTCTGGAATTCCTTCATTTTCTCTTTCGGAATTCTCAGGTCGTAGCTATTTTCAGGTCCTGACATCATTTTAGAGAAATCAGGGTTGAGGTGTTCCAGGTCGGAAAGTTCCATATTCAGCTTTCTGGCAATAGCATCTAGGCGGTATTTGCCGGAGATATTGAATTCGACTGTGTTGAACATTTCTTCTTCTGAAAGCTCAGTTGTAGCATAAGCTGCGCCGGTAGGAGCAGGAACTGCAACAACTGTGTTGCTCATATCGTTACCTACGCCGAAGAAGTTGTTAAATCTGTCGAGGATGTAACCGGTAGCGATGAATTTGTAAACGTGGTTGCGGGATTCAGCTGGCAGGAAGTATTGCATACCCCAGAAGTCGCTGCGACCACTTGCGTTCATGGCACGTTGTACGCCACCAGGACCGCAGTTATAGGCAGCTACTACGAGTAACCAGTCACCGAACTGATTGTACAGTTCGTTCAGGAACTTGGCAGCAGCCACTGTAGACTTATAGAAGTCTTTTCTTTCGTCCACTTTTTTACCCACACTGAGACCGAAGATACGCGCAGTACCTGACATGAACTGCCAGGCTCCTACTGCACCTACGCGGGAACGAGCGTTGGTATTAAAGGAGGATTCGATGACGGCGAGATACTTCATTTCCTCGGGAATCCCGTGTTCTCTGAAGATTTTCTCCACCATTACGAAGTAAGGTTGCCCTCTGGACACCATTACCTGCAGGTGTTGGCTATACCTGCTGGCAAAGTTATTGATGTATCCAGCTACAATGTTGTTGTTGATCTGTTCATAGACCTTCGGGCTGCTGATGCTGGACGGAAGGCTTTGCGCATTTTTTCGCACAGCCTGTGACGTTGCGGAAGGCACGACAATTGTGTCCTTTGGCAGACGTACTTTGTGGTTCAGTACCGTAGTATCCGGTCCCCCATATGGAGTAACCATCTCTTTAGGTACACTATTGCCACCAATCGCTCTCATTTGCACTGCACCCAGCGATGGCAACAGCAGTAGTAAAAAGATTTTCCTCATACACATATTTATTTTAAACAGGAGTAACCTGCCTTATTTGCATGGCGTGTTCCGCAATGCTTAACAGGTTTGCTTCGCTAAATTGCTTTGTGATGATCTGTACACCGTATGGCATCCCATTTGAATGCCGCTGCAAAGGTACGGAAATTGCCGGAACCCCTGCCAGATTTGCCAGTACCGTATAAATATCGGCCAGGTACATGGCTATCGGATCATTTGTTTTTTCTCCAATTTTAAATGCTGTCGACGGTACAGTTGGCATTACGATGGCATCATATTCAGATAAAATTTCATTCAATTTATCCACCACCATTCGTCTAACTTGTTGAGCTTTAGCAAAATAGGCATCATAATAACCTGCACTAAGTACAAAAGTCCCAAGTAAGATACGCCGTTTTACTTCTTTTCCAAAACCTTCGGACCGACTTTTCTTGTAAAAGTCAGCTAATTCAAGATTATTTAATGAAGTTCTGTGTCCGTATTTAACTCCGTCGAACCGTGAAAGGTTTGAAGAAGCTTCTGCAGTGGTCAGCACATAATATGCAGGCACTACATAATCAAGGTAAGCGAAATCAGCTGCTGTAACAGTATCACCTGCAGCTTCCAACTCCTCAAAAAAGCGGGTGTAGCCTTCCTTCATTTCTTCATCCAGGCCGGGGTGAAACAACGCATCTCTTAAATACGCTATTTTCCAGGATTTATTGTGTACGATCTGGTAATCAGGTACTTCCTCATTTGAAGCCGTACTATCATACTCATCGGGCCCTGCAATAAACTGCAGCACCCTTGCCACATCTGCAATATTCCTGCCAAAAATCCCAATCTGATCAAACGAAGAGGCATATGCAATTAACCCATAGCGGGAGATCCTGCCATAAGTTGGTTTTAATCCTACAATACCACAGAAATCAGCAGGTTGTCTTACAGAACCACCTGTATCACTACCAAGGCTGACCATACAAAGATCTGCCTGCACAGCTACTGCTGACCCTCCGGAGGACCCTCCCGGTACCCGGGAATTGTCCAGTGCGTTCAACACCGGACCGTAGGCGGAGTTCTCATTTGTGGATCCCATTGCAAACTCGTCACAATTGAGATTACCAATAATAATGGCGTCTTCTGCCAGGAGTCTTTCGACTGCCGTAGCAGAATACAGGGATGTGAATCCCTCCAGTATGCGAGAAGCAGCGCTTACTTTATGTCCTTTATAACAGATAACATCCTTAATGCCTATCACAATGCCTGCAAGCGCTCCCACAGATTCCCCGTTTTTTATACGGGTATCCAGTGCATGCGCTTTCGCAAGGGCTTCCTCTTCAAAAACTTCCAGGTAAGCATTCAGGTGTTTTGTCTGCCCGATACGGTCAAGGTAATACCGTACCATCTCCGTACAGGTTGTTCTGCCGGCGTATAATGCTTCATGAAAAGCCGATATACTGCTGTATTCAGACAAAGCCAAACCAGTTAATTGCTTAAAAAATAATATAAAGTCAAACTTGAAAAACTGCTACTGAAAAGGTTTTCAGCTGGCATATGGTATATAGCAATTTCATACAGTGGTTACTGCATCTCCCTTCACAGGCATACTACTCCCTTATTCACGTCTGAATCAAATAAAACGAAAAACCTGATTCCTTTAGCAGGAACTAATTAGGCATTCTTGTGGTCAGTCGTAGCCGGCTGATCTTTCATACCATCTTCGATCTCTTTACGCACATTGTTTTTCGCATCGTTGAACTCACGGATACCTTTACCCAGGCCACGCATCAGTTCAGGGATTTTCTTACCACCAAACAGCAGTAATACAACCAGAGCGATCAAGAGTAATTCTGTCATACCTAATTCCTGAAATAATAAAAACGGTGATTTAAAAGCGGCAGTCATTTTCTCAGTTTTAAACGTTAAGCAAACAAAGATAGGTAAATATATTCGGGAATTCTCGTTGGGTGGATTGGCCGGCAAAGTTTTAATACTATTTTAAGAGCATTGCTCATTGCCGCGTCCGGTCCCTATAGACATGAAAAAAACGGGGAGCCAAACGGTCCCCGTTATCACTAATTTCCCTGTATTTATACTAAACCCTTTTCTCTTTGATACGGGCAGCTTTACCAGCACGTTCGCGCAGGTAGAACAGTCTAGCCCTTCTAACTTTACCAACCTTATTCAGCACGATTCCGTCGATGTGTGGAGACAGCAAAGGGAAAATCCTTTCTACACCTACTCCATCAGAAATCTTTCTTACTGTAAAAGTAACAGTAGCACCAGTACCCTGGATTTTCAATACATCACCTTTGAAGGACTGGATTCTTTCCTTGCTACCTTCAACAATTTTATAGTTTACAGTGACGTTATCACCGGCTTTAAACTTCGGGTATGATTTCTTACCTGACAGTTGCTCGTGAACAAAAGAAATAGCGTTCATCTTTCAAATATTTATCGGAGTGCAAAGGTAGTTTAGAAATACACAACTTCCAAATAAGAACTCCGTTATTAAATAATAATTTCCCAAACGGCTGATAATCAGCCAAAATTTATAACAGATCCGGACGACGTGCCTTTGTGCGCTCCAGCGCCTGGTCATGTCTCCAGTTATCGATCTTCTTGTGATCACCGCTCATGAGCACATCCGGTACTTTCCAGCCCCTGAATTCTTCCGGGCGGGTATATACAGGCGGCGCGAGCAGATTATCCTGAAAGGAGTCCAGCAATGCGGACGTTTCATCATTCAGTACGCCGGGTATGAGTCGGCCGATCGCATCTACCAGCACAGCGGCTGCCAGTTCCCCACCTGACAGGACATAATCTCCGATAGAGATCTCCTTTGTCACGAAGTGCGTACGGATACGTTCATCAATACCCTTATAGTGACCGCAGAGCATCAGGAGGTTCCCTTTCAGTGACAGCTGGTTAGCCATCTTCTGATTCAGGGTTTCCCCGTCAGGCGTCAGATAGATGATTTCGTCATACTGGACTTTTGCCTGTAAGGTCTCGATGGCATTTACGATGGGTTCCAGCATCATCACCATACCTGCTCCTCCGCCAAACTGGTAGTCATCTACCTGTTTATGCTTCAGATTGGAATAATCCCGCAGATTGTGAGTATGTACTTCCAGTAATTCTTTTGTCTGGGCTCTTTTCAGTATAGAATGTGAAAAAGGCCCTTCCAGTAATCCCGGTTGTACGGTAATGATATCTATTCTCATATTTAATGCTCCATCCAACCTGTCAGTACAGGTCCCGGTAAATAATAAATGTCCTGCTACTCCAGGTAAAGGTCCAGTAAGCCATCAGGAAGGTCGACGTGAACGATCTGCTGCTTTTTATCCACTTTTATGAGCGATTGCTCATTGAGTGGCAACAGAGCCTCTTTTTCCCTGTACATTACTTTAACCAGCACCTGCATGGGCATTTCAATTACTTCTTCGATAACACCCAGTTCTCCCTGCTGCTTGTCTTTCACCATAAAGCCCAACATGGAAAGCGGGGCTGATGCGGACGTCTGTTTTTTGAAATCATCCTCCAGCAGGTATACAGGCGTTTGTACTAGTCTGCGGGCGTCTTCTTTGGTATCTACCCCTTCCAGCTTGACGAACATGTGTTCATGGTCTTTCACGCTGGATTTCTGTATGAAATAAGGGATAAAACTGTTCTTACGCTCTTCCAGGAAGATAGCATCCACTCCCTGCAGGGCTGTTCTTTTTCCCAGACTATGCTTGAGAATGAATTCCCCCTGTAAACCAAATACGGATACCAGTTTTCCTATGCTGAAGTAATTATTCATAATACGATGCCCTTCCGGCTAAGAAAAAGGGAAATATTTGCGTACAAATATTTCCCTTTCAATATTTATTCAAAAGCTAGATTATGCTTCGCCACCTTCTGGCTGAGCTGGAGTATCTTCTACTCTTCTCACGATTGGAGCGGCAACTCTTGCTTTCTTGTGACTGTCACGACGTGCAGCAACTTTCTGCTCGTGTTCAGCCTGCCATTGTTCGAATTTGGTGAAAGCTGTAGGCTCATCGAACAGACCCAGTTTCACACCTCTCAGTAAGTGTTTCAGGTAGAGAACACCTTTGAAAGACAGGATTCTTCTTACTGTATCTGTAGGCTGAGCACCTTTCTGTAACCAACGCAGTGCTTTGTCTGTATCGATGTTGATAGAAGCAGGCACAGTCAGTGGATTGTAAGTACCGATTTTCTGGATAAATTTACCATCTCTTGGCGCGCGAGCATCGGCTACTACTATAAAATAAAAAGGTCTCTTCTTAGCGCCATGACGTTGCAGTCTGATTTTTACTGGCATAAATAATTCGAGTTATTTTTTTGCGAGTTATGAAAAAGTATTTATTGGGGCAGCAAAGGTATTCTTTAAAACGAATAGTTCAAAATATTTTATGTTAAAAATCCACAGGTTGTGGATTTTTTTTTGAAACTACCTGCCTAAAGCTCTTAAGCCTTTACCACCTGCTCCGAATTTGTTCATCATCTTCATCATCTGACGCATCTGGTCAAATTGCTTCATGAACTGGTTCACATCCTGGATATCTTTACCGGAGCCCTTAGCAATACGCTTACGACGACTACCATCAATACTATCCGGGTTGTTACGCTCATATGGCGTCATAGAACCGATCATTGCTTCAATGCCTTTAAATGCGTCGTCGCTGATGTCTATATCCTTAATGGCCTTACCTACCCCCGGAATCATCGCCATGAGGTCTTTCAGGTTACCCATTTTCTTGATCTGCTGCAGCTGCTCGCGGAAGTCTTCGAAATCAAACTGGTTCTGACGGATCTTCTTCTCCAGTTTTTTCGCCTGTTCTTCATCGAACTGCGCCTGTGCACGTTCCACGAGGGTAGTGATATCACCCATCCCCAGGATACGTTGTGCCATACGTTCAGGATAGAATACGTCCAGCGTGTCGAGCTTTTCGCCCATGCTCACGAACTTGATCGGCTTTTCTACCGTGTATTTGATCGTCAGCGCCGCACCACCACGTGTGTCACCGTCCAGTTTGGTCAGTACCACACCGCTGAAGTCGAGGCGTTCGTTAAACGCTTTGGCTGTATTCACAGCATCCTGACCAGTCATGGAATCCACCACGAAGAGGATCTCATTCGGCTTTACAGCTGCTTTCACATTCGCTACCTCAGTCATCATCACTTCATCTACAGCGAGACGACCGGCGGTATCTATGATAATAATATTGTTATTGTTCTGTTTAGCGTGTGCGATTGCGTTCTGTGCAATTTTCACCGCGTCTTTGTTCTCCGGCTCACTATATACTTCCACTCCGATCTGCTCACCCAGCACTTTCAGCTGGTCAATCGCCGCCGGACGGTAAATATCCGCTGCTACCAGGAGTGGTTTCTTTCCTTTTTTAGTTTTCAGGAAGTTCGCCAGTTTGCCGGAGAAGGTGGTTTTACCGGAACCCTGCAAACCTGCAATCAGGATGATAGACGGATTGGACTTAACATCCAGTTCCGCTTCGCTGCCACCCATCAGTTCAGTCAGCTCGTCTTTAACGATCTTCACCATCAGCTGTCCGGGAGAAATGGCTGTAATTACCTTTTCACCCAGGGCCTTTTCTCTTACACGGTCAGTGAAGTCTTTCGCAATTTTATAGTTTACGTCAGCATCCACCAGCGCACGGCGAATTTCTTTCACCGTAGAGGCCACATTGATTTCACTGATACGGCCTTCACCTTTCAGTTGTTTAAACGCCGAGTCGAGCCGCTCTGATAATGATTCGAACATCTGTGATCTTGTTTAATTTTTAGCTGTGAGCTATTCGCTGCTCATCCTGGTTAGGGGACTTTACAGCTGCAAGGGTTGCAAAAATAATATAAAGTAGCATGCAAACCAGTAAGCAGCTATAAATAACAAAAAAAGGTGAATATCCGGCAGATATTCACCTTTTAAATTATGTAAAACAATTAATTTCTAAGTGACTGTATTACCTGTCCGGACAATGATAATCAACTTCCCAGGTAATTTCTCAGCAGTTTGCTGCGAGAAGTAGTACGCAGTTTAGTGATTGCTTTATCCTTGATCTGGCGAACACGTTCGCGGGTCAGACCAAATTTCTCACCGATATCTTCCAGGGACATCGGATGTTCAACTGCAATACCGAAGTAAAGGATGATCACATCTTTCTGCCTGTCAGTGAGTGTAGATAAAGAACGTTCTATTTCGCGGCGCAGGGAATCGTGGTGATCCAGTTCTTCGTCTGCGTTCACAGCATTCGGATTTGCCAGTACATCCAGCAGGGAGTTGTCTTCACCATCGATAAACGGTGCATCCATAGATACGTGACGGGCGGCAACGCCTAAAGTAGCTTCTACTTCTTCCGTATTGATCTCTAGAATGGTAGCGAGTTCGTCAGGAGATGGCTCTCTTTCAAATTCCTGTTCCAGCTGAGAGTAAGCCTTGCTGATCTTGTTGCTCAGCCCCACTTTGTTAAGCGGCAGTCTTACGATACGACTCTGTTCGGCCAATGCCTGAAGAATCGATTGACGGATCCACCAAACGGCGTAAGAAATGAACTTAAAACCACGGGTCTCATCAAAACGCTGTGCTGCTTTGATCAGGCCGAGATTTCCCTCATTGATCAGATCACTGAGCGATAATCCCTGATTCTGATACTGTTTGGCAACAGACACCACAAAACGGAGGTTTGCTTTCGTCAGTTTCTCAAGAGCTCTCTGGTCGCCCTGCTTAATGCGTATAGCAAGGTTCACCTCTTCCTCCGGTGTAATTAAATCCACTTTCCCAATTTCCTGCAAGTATTTCTCCAGAGATTGGGACTCCCTATTGGTGATGGATTTCGTGATTTTGAGTTGGCGCATTGACATAAAGAATCGGAACAGTTACAGGTGAATAAAATGTTACCCTATTTGATGAATGCCAGACAAAAATAAGTTTTTTTAGATAGCCGCCAAAAAAAATAATTACTTATTAAACCATTTTCAAGCAAAAACGTTTCACCATTCATAACTTAATATCGGGACCTTTATCAGAGGGCTTCCCGGCAAAAAGCTGTGAAAACAATTAGTGTGGATTGCTAATGTATTTATATTTTTTATAATAGAATTGTTATTTATAAAGTGTAAAAGAATTTGGGCAATTATTAAAAAAAAACGCAAAATAATTTTGACAGAATAAATATTTTTCTATAATTGCAGCCAGATGCTATTGATTTACTAATTACTTGAGCGATGTCTAAGAAAGTGCAATATGAGTTGGAATATCCGGTACGGTGCTCACCCAGTATCTTATACGAATTCCTTTCCACACCAGCAGGTCTGCAGGAGTGGTTCGCAGATAAAGTAGATTACAGGGACAGTGTCTTCTCCTTTTCATGGAATGGTTCCACGGAAGAAGCAGAAGTACTGGAACAGGAGGAAGATGAATTTATCCGTTTACATTGGAAACATGCGCCTAAAGAAGAATTCTTCGAATTCCGCATACAGATTTCCGAAGTGACCAATGAAACCATCCTGATTGTCAGAGATTTTGCAGAAAAGAAAGAAATAGCTGACCAGAGCCAGCTGTGGGATTACCAGGTGAAAGACCTCTTCCACAGAATAGGCAATTAAACCAGCCAACACTGATCAACCAGTAGTACTGGTCAGCCCCCGAAGCAGAAGAGCATAATCTCTTACTATCTCCGGAACGATCTTTCCCCATTCTTCAAAACTGTAAGGTTTAGCAAGTTTAATAAAAGAACGTCGGTCAAGTAGCTGCTTAAATTCCAGTTCCGACAAAGCTGATATTAATTTGTAATTCCCATTTTCAAAATCATGCTGCCAGGGATCTTCCAGAAGATACACCTGAAACTGTTGCTCAGCCAGCTGACGCCAGGCTGATGCAATAACATGACCATATTTTTCTTTCTCCTCCCCCGCCAGGTGCAGGGTAGCAATGAAATAATGTCCCCACCAGAACATAGTGCGGAACGCAAAAATATTGTCTTTACTAAACAGACGGGGATAATCCAGGATGATATAGGGCAATTCCCTGTAGCGCTCCCCTCTTGATATCTTTGCCCCCACCCGTAAGACGCCTTCCGGGAAGGGAAACGTGCTGGTAACAGGCGCCTCCTGCAATGCCAGGTGCAACTGTCCCATCAGGGTCATCACTTTCTCTAAAATATTGTTTTTCAGATAGATCCAATCAGCATTTACAACCAATGCCTGCTCTGCCGGGGTAAGTGAAACGGTCTCCATACCGTAAATTTACCCGCTCACATTCATTACCAGAAATTTAACGGTAATTTTAATGCGTCCCTCCCTTAAACTCCATAAATCATATTAAATTTGTATGCTTTAAATTTGTTTCCGTACTTGCCGTACAGTAAGCCACTAAAACAACTTTTAAAAGTTTCGAAACAAACTACGCCGTAAGTGAAAAAACTGGATAAACTGCTCATCAAAACATTCATGGGGCCATTCGTGGCTACTTTCTTTGTAACACTATTCGTGTTGGTGATGCAGTTTCTGTGGAAATATATCGATGACCTCGTAGGTAAAGGACTGGACACACCTGTCATTATCGAGCTGATCACCTATACCAGCGCCAACCTGGTATCTCTTGCCCTGCCGCTGGCTGTACTGCTTTCCTCTATCATGACCTTCGGTAACCTGGGAGAAAGTTTTGAACTGGTCGCGCTGAAGTCCTCCGGGATTTCGCTGACACGCTTCATGCGTCCCTTACTGGCCGTGTGTACGATGATCGCAATACTGGCATTCCTGTTTAACAACTATGCGATGCCTGTTGCAAACCTGCGTGCAAAGTCCCTGCTGTATGATATTACGAATTCAAAACCCGCCTTCAACATCAAAGCCGGCGTTTTCTACACAGATATTCCTGACTACACCATCAAGGTAGCAGAAAAAGAAAAAGATAATAAAACCATCCACCAGGTAATGATCATCGATCATACTCCCGGTGGCGGCGACAAGGTAATCCTCGCTGAAAAAGGAACCATGCTGCTTTCTGCTGACAAACGCTTTCTGTATTTCGTACTGGAAAAAGGATGGCGTTACGAAGAACGTAACAACCGTAGCTCCACCACTCCCGGTGAACTGATCCGCCTGGGATTCCGCGAATACAAAAAAGCATTTGACCTCAGCTCTTTCGCTTTCAGCCGACTGGATATGGGACTCTTTGCCTCTAACCAGCAGATGCTGAACGTCAGACAGCTCGATAAAGCGATCGACTCACTGTACAAACAGGAGCAACTGTTCAGTCGTACAGTAAATGCATATGTCACCACCCGCTATGCCTTCTACAAATGGCAGGATACAGGATGGCTCGCAAAAGCCCCTGCACTGGGTGTGACCAACTTTAAAGATATCATACCTGAAAAATCACTCAGATATACACTGGAAAGAACAGAACAGAACATCCGCGACGGACAGAATAACCTAGAAGGACCTGCCCGTGAGTTCGGCGATAAACATGGTACCCTGCTGCTGCACAAAGTAGAATGGCAGCGTAAATTCACCCTGGCTTTCTCCTGTATCGTAATGTTCCTGATCGGAGCTCCCCTGGGCTCGATTATCAGAAAAGGCGGTCTTGGTACACCACTGATCTTTGCCGTTGTGTTCTTTGTGATCTTTAATATATTTTTCATGGTTGGGGAGAAGATGGCCAGAAAAGACGTAATGGCCACCTGGAGTGGAATGTGGCTCTCCAACATCGTCCTTATACCTATTGCAATGTTCCTGATCTATAAAGCGCTGAACGATTCAAATCTGTTCAACAAAGAGTTTTATTTCAGGAGCTTCAATAATATCAAAAAGCTCTTTAAAAAAAACAGTCCAAAACCTACAACTTGACAGCCTTAAGCCACTAGCTCCCAGCTTCAAGATCTTTACACCGTTAACGGGCACTCAGCAACTGCCCGGCAGGATGAACCTGTACCTGCTATAAAGGAAGAAAACAGTGTAAAGATCATTGTGCACCTGCTAAGCTTAACGGCGGGTCGCTACCTATTACTATGAAAACACTATTGACGCTGCTGGGCAAAAATGCCCCTTTCTTTTTGCCATTCCTTTTATGGATCGTCGCTGGCGCACTGCTACAGGCTTATTTCACACATGATGATCTGTTCCTTGCTATTAACCGCGCACACGCTCCATGGGCAGATGTTGTTGTATCAGGTATGACCTACATCGGAGATGGTATTACCTTTGCTGTTATGCTGGTGCTTATTCTTGTATACAGGAAATACAAGCTGTTCTTTACTGCCGGCACCGTATTATTACTGACCACCATCATCGTGCAGGTTGCCAAACATTATTACAACGAACCAAGACCTACGTTGTATTTTGCAGATGCAGGCACACTGGTACACACTGTTAAGTGGGTGACAGTACACGGTTCCTGCAGTTTTCCATCCGGACATACAACGACTGCATTCGCGCTGTTTACATTTTTAACACTGATATGCAGGAATAAATTGGCCGGATTCGCGTTCTTAACACTGGCATTGCTGGCTGCCCATTCAAGGATCTACCTGGCACAACATTTCTTCGTAGATGTTTACACAGGTAGCATCATCGGAACAACAAGCAGTCTCGTAGTGTACACACTGTTCCATCAAAGCAGAAGAAAGGCTTCGCCGGAAGCAGTCAGCGAACCGGTTGTCAGCCTTACCTGATTAGATTATTTTTATTGATTGCCTGATTATGAAGTACCTGTTGATTGCCATTGTCGCTGCTGCTCTTTTCGTACCCTTCCTGGGCGCTGTGCACTTGTTTGACTGGGACGAGATCAATTTTGCAGAAGCTGCAAGGGAGATGATTGTAAGCCATGATTATTCAAGAGTACAGATCGATTTTAAGCCCTTCTGGGAAAAGCCTCCCCTGTTCATATGGCTGCAGGCTATCAGTATGCAGCTCTTTGGGGTAAATGAGTTTGCAGCTCGTTTTCCCAATGCCATGATCGGTATTGCGACCCTGGTGACCCTGTTCGGCATTGGTAAGAAACTGGCAGACGAGAAATTAGGGCTCTGGTGGGCACTGGCTTATGCCGGTTCATGGCTGCCACACTTCTATTTCAAATCAGGTATTATTGACCCGACTTTCAATTTCTTTATATTTCTTGCGATCTATTGCGCTTATCGTACCGCATTCAGTGGTAAACCTTCCAGGTTGGCTATCCTGAGTGGTATATTCCTTGGATTGGCCGTACTTACCAAAGGGCCGGTAGCTATCCTGGTGAGTATACTGACCTTTGTCTTCTACTGGCTGTATAAAAAAGGGAAAACGGGTATTGGTCTGGCGCAATTGGGTATCATTATACTGGCATCCGTGTTGACCACCGCGCTCTGGTTCGGTTATGAGATCGTCGCACATGGTTTCTGGTTTGTACAGGAATTCATTACCTATCAGATAAGACTCTTTACAACAAAAGACGCAGGCCATGGCGGTTCGTTCTTCTATCACTGGATCGTGTTGCTGATCGGATGTTTCCCTGCCAGTCTGTTACTGTTCACCTATATCAGAGGACGTAAGGGGAAATCTATCTATACCGGGTCAAATTCAGCGGAGGTAAAAGACTTCAAAATATGGATGTGGGTATTGTTTTGGGTCGTACTGATCCTGTTTTCCATCGTGGAAACCAAGATCGTTCACTACTCTTCACTGTGTTATTTCCCGCTTAGCTTCCTTGCTGCCTGGCAACTGTATCGGATTTCCGAAAACAAACTGCAACTACATGCCTGGAATATTGTGCTAATGATGCTGATAGGTCTGTCAATCGGTCTGGCCATTACCTTATTACCATTGGCAGGCGTATATAAAGATGTGATCATTCCACATATACACGATCGTTTTGCACAGGCCAATCTGCAGGCACAGGTGCCCTGGTCAGTATGGGAAGCCGCTTACGGCGCCGGCTATATGTTGCTGATCATCATTGGTGCAGTACTCCTGTTCCAGAAAAAAGTACAGGCAGGCCTGCTGTGTATTTTCTTTAGCACCATTCTGGCCATACAAATCACGATTGTCCATTTTACACCTAAAATAGAGCGTTACTCACAGGGTGTTGCGATCGACTTTTTCAAAACATTTGAAGGGAAGGATGATTATGTGCAGGTACTAATGTATCATAGCTATGCACACCTGTTCTATACAAAGAAGCTCCCACCGGTTAATCAGAACTACTATAATACCGACTGGCTGCTGAGCGGGAAGGTAGATAAACCTACCTGGTTTGTATGCAGAACGACGGATAGTGCGCCATTCAGAACAGATCCGGATCTGGAGATTGTGGAAGAAAGGAACGGATTTGTATTCTTTAAAAGAAAATAAGCGATAGTAATAAAAAAAGGAGAGGCTAACACCTCTCCTTTTTTTATTACTATCGCTTATTACTATTTAATAGCAGCAGCGTATAATTTATCTACCTCCGTCCAGTTTACTACATTCCAGAAAGCGGTAACATAGTCGGCACGAACGTTATGATATTTCAGGTAATAAGCGTGTTCCCACACATCCAGTGCAAGGATCGGTGTACCGCGTTCTTTCACGATGTTATCCATCAACGGGTTGTCCTGGTTAGGTGTGGATATAACGGACAACTTCTTCCCAGGCGTAACGATCAGCCATGCCCAGCCGGAACCAAATACGCCTTTAGCGGCAGTATTGAAGATTTCCTGGAATTTCTCCCATGAAGTGAATGTTTCGTTAATAGCGGCTTTCAGTTTATCAGAAGGTGTTGTCTTCTGTGGAGACAGTAAGGTCCAGAAGAGAGAGTGGTTGAAGTGACCACCCGCATTGTTGCGCACTGCTTTATCTTCAGGTTTCACTTTTGCCAGGATCTGCTCAAGTGTAAGGCTTTCGAAAGCCGATCCTTTCACCGCATCGTTCAGGTTCTTAACATAGGCGCCATGGTGCTTATCGTGATGAATCTCCATTGTAGCTTTATCGATGTGCGGCTCAAGGGCATCATAACCATAAGGTAAAGGCGGTACCTCAAAAGGAGCTTTTACATTGCCGTTGAGTACGGACGCTCCTTTACGGGCTGCAGGAGCAGCTGCCATTATACCAGATGGGTTGCCGAGAGCTGCTACGCCTGCCAGGCCTGCCAGCTTAATAAATTCTCTCTTGTTCATATGTTAAGGCATTAAATTATGGTAATAAAGAACTTGAAATATATCTGCAAGGGCAGCAAATTCTGCACCAATATTAGATAAATTTATTGCATAAGTATCGCCGGCCATCAAACAGTTGGTAATAAAACGCGGATTCTCACTAAAATAACCGCAACATTTCGCAATCTTTTGAAATTAATTGTTATTTTACCATACGCTTTCATGTGAAACTTTAACTTTTTCTTTATTTGATTAACTAAACAACAATTTATCCCAGACTACATAGTGAATATGTAATATATATAGAGAACTAACGAGCTTGCCTTTGTCACCAGGGCCCTTACCATGCCACTTTACAAACAACACTAATTGACCATACTTTAACATATACCATTTATAAATTGCCATCATTGTTCATAAAATTTTATGCCAGGCAAAATGACAGAACTAGAGCATTATATCAATCAGCAACGGACCGAGCCAGATAATTACACACCAGTATTTTATCGATTGCAGCACGAAGAACAATATGTCGATTTACTGGCTTTACTGGCAAAGAATCCGCATATCCGGGTATATGACGAAATATACTCTCAGTTAAGGGAGTTGATGAAGATCCGCAATCCTACCAAACGACTCACGGAGGAAGAATCTGAACAAAAGATCAGGGAATATGTTGGTACTACACCGCTCCACGCTTTTGGCGTTTGGGTTTATTACCCCTGGTCACACCGTGTGGTACATATTGTAGATGAGAAGGATTTTATTGAACTCCGCACCAGCCGTAACAGGGAAAAGATCACCGAAGAAGAGATAGCCCTGCTCAGCAGTAAGAAAATAGGCATTATCGGCCTTTCAGTAGGCCAATCCATAGCGCTGACGCTTACCATGGAACGGGTATGTGGTGAATTGCGACTGGCCGATTTTGATAAAGTTGAGCTGACGAATATGAACAGGATCCGTACCGGTATTCACAGCATACAGACATATAAGGTGGTGATCGCTGCACGCGAAATCGCTGAACTGGACCCATTCATTAAGGTTGTCATTTATAAAGATGGCGCCACTGAAGAAAACCTGGACGACTTTTTCACCAAAGATGGGCATCTCGACATCCTCGTAGAAGAGTGTGACGGTATCGATATAAAGATATTGAGCAGGATGAAGGCCAAAGCCCTCGGTATCCCCGTAGTAATGGATACAAATGACAGAGGCCTGGTTGACGTGGAACGTTTTGACCTGGAACCCGACCGACCTTTACTTCATGGATTCATACCCGACTTAGATCTGAAAAGCCTGCGTGGATTAACGGATGCAGAGAAACTACCCATATTCCGTCCTATGGTCGCCCTGGATGATATGTCCGCAAGGATGAAACACTCTTTAGGCCAGATTGGAAAAACGATTACTACCTGGCCTCAGCTGGCATCTTCTGTGGTGCTGGGCGGCGCCGTAGTAACCGATACCTGCAGAAGGATACTGCTTGACCATTTCAAAAGCTCAGGCAGGTACTACGTAGATTTTGAACAAATTCTTGTTTAATAGTGCAGGAATGAGCGGCTGTATCTCATTTTGCAATCGAAGCCAAATGAGACGTCCGCTCATCCCCCGAACTGATCCTTATTAAAGAGTACCCACATGCAATATCATGATTACAGTAAGGGCTTTTAAGGCGCCAGATGATCCGGAAGCCTGCCTTCGCTTTTACAATGGCCATTTACGGCTGTTGGAAATCTATTTCGGCATTGCCAAAATCACTTCAGGCAGCGCCGATTGGATGCACCATGACAACAGCATTGTAATTATTGTAGAAGACGAGACCCGTACCAAAACGTACGGTGGAGCACGTGTACAGCTTGCTGACGGCGTGTTGCCCTTACCTATCGAAACTGCCATCGGTAAATACGACGCGAAAATATACGACGCTATCCGTCCAGGCAGTGCAGAGATATGCGCCATGTGGAACTCAAAAGAAGTAGCCGGTATGGGCATCGGCAGTCAGGTGCTGGCCCGTGCAGGCGTAGTACTCGCAGCCCAGCTGCCAGTCGACAATTTCCATGTATTATGCGCTCCGATCACCACCCGTATTGGCAAACGGGTCGGCTTTGTTGTTGATGAATCATTGGGAGATAAAGGCACCTTCTTCTATCCCAAAGACGACTTCATTGCTACGGCAATGCTCATTAATGACGTTAAAAAGCTGGAATATGCCGACCCCAAAGAGAGAGAACTGATATATGACCTGCGGGAAAACCTGGTACAAACGAAGACCGAAGTCGGACCCAAAGGCTCTTATGAAGTGAGTTATAACCTCGAAATTCCCAACTTACAATTTTCAGATGTGAAGAGCGAACGATGAATTTTCTATAAATTTAACGCATGTTCCGATTTATCGCTCTATGGCTACTTGCTATCTTAGGTTACCAGCAAATGCAGGCGGCAACCCCTATTGTATACCACAACAATATGCCCCTGACCCGGATCGGCAAAAACCTTGAAATATATACTGACAAGACCAATGCACTGGATATCAATGCTGTCAGCAAAAAGACATTCAGTTTTCCGGATGAAAATGTCCCAAACCTACAGATCACTCCCCACACACATTGGGTACGCTTTACCGTTACTAACGAGTCAGATCTCCGCGAGATCATGCTGGAGGTAGAATACCCTACCATAGACGATATTACCCTTTTTGAGCTACGCCCCGACGGTACTTACGACAGTACACGCCTGGGAGAGTTTACCAGTTACCATAACCGCCCGGTTGACCACCAGAACTATATTTTTCCGTTATACATCGCCACGCATACCACCCGGCAATATTACCTGCGGGTAATTGCCGGCGAACAGGTACAACTCCCCATGTCCATAGGCACACGGGACCAGGTATCCGAAAAGAACGACTACCGTGATCTGATATTCGGTTTATACATCGGAGTTATGCTGGCGATGTCGTTTTATAACCTCTTCCTGTATCTGTCTACAAAAGACAACAGTTACCTGACCTACGTGTCTTATAACGTGTTTGTCGCCCTGACACAGGCTACCTTACAGGGTTATTCGTTCCGATTCCTTTATCCGGACAGTCCCTGGATGGCCCAACATGCGACGGTACTCGTACCTATACTCAACGGACTGACCGCACTGGTCTTCATCCAGCAATTCCTGCTGACGAAACAGTTTTATAAAAAGGGGCATCGCCTGATCAACATCCTGCTGATATTATACATGGGATGTTTCATACCGGCACTCCTGAATAAGTATATCATTGCCCAGATATGGGTCCAGATGGTAGTAGGAGCTGCCGCAGTAAGCGTATTCTATATATCGCTGCGAATGAGTATGAAGGGCTATAGTTCCGCACGTTTCTTCCTGCTGGCATGGTCTATATTCCTGCTTAGCGTACTGGTATTTGTGCTGAGGAATGCCAACGTACTCCCCTATAATGAGTTCACCTATTATGCATTGCAGATCGGTTCCGGTATGGAAGCCCTCCTGCTCTCCTTTGCACTGGCCTATAAAATCAACCTTTTTAAGGCAGAAGCCCTGCATGCTTCCCAGGAAAATGAGCGCCTGGTGAAAGAACAGAATATCATCCTGGAAGAAAAGGTGACCCAGCGTACGGAAGAACTACAAACCTCCAATGAAGAACTGAACGTCGCGTTGAAGAACCTGAAAGAAGCCCAGACCCAACTCGTAGAAAGAGAGAAAATGGCCTCCCTCGGTCAGCTGACGGCCGGTATTGCCCATGAAATAAATAATCCGATCAATTTTGTCACTTCTAATATAAAGCCGCTTAAACTGGATATCCAGGATATCAGAACATTGCTGGATAAGTACGATGACTTGCCAAACACCACGGATATCCAGGGAGCATTGAAAGATATTGCCGCCTTTAAACAACAGATCGATATTGATTATATTCACGAAGAAATCTCTTCGCTGATCAAAGGGATTGAAGATGGCGCTTCCAGAACCTCGGAAATTGTCCGCGGATTACGTACCTTCAGTAGACTGGATGAAAGCGATGTTAAATCAGTGGATCTGCACGAAGGAATCGACAGTACACTGGTATTGCTGAAAAACAGTATCCCGACAAATGTCAAAGTAATAAAGGACTACGGTTCTTTACCCAAAATAGAGTGTTATGCCGGCAAGATCAACCAGGTGTTTATGAACATTCTGACCAATGCATTTAACGCTATTAAGACAAATAACCAGGACCGTGAAGAAGTGGTAACGATCACTACCCGCGAAGATAACGGCCTTGCCCTCATCAGTATAAAAGACACCGGCCCCGGAATGACAGAGCAGGTAAAAGAGAAGATCTTCGATCCTTTCTTTACCACGAAAGATGTGGGAGAAGGTACAGGCTTAGGCCTTTCCATTGTATTCAGTATTATTGAAAAGCACAACGGACGTATCGAGGTGATCACCGCTCCTGATAAAGGTGCAGAATTTATTATATATTTACCCATGAGCGTAACCGCTCAGGCGTCTTAGTATACCCACGCAGGCGAATCCATGTAATCAATGACAAAATTGAACCTGCGGCAAAACCAAAATGGATGAAAGACAACCGTATCAGGATCTTGTACATTGATGATGAAATTCATAACCTCAATGCTTTTAAAGCCGGATTCCGCAGAAGTTATGAAATTTATACCGCCAATTCCGCCCAGGAAGGCAAACAACTACTTAAAAGCATTGACGTCCATATTATCATTGCGGACCAGAAGATGCCCGTATCGACAGGGGTTGAATTCTTTAATGAAATAAAGGATACCCTGCCGGATCCTATGCGTATTCTCCTGACAGGTTATACCGATGTGGAAGATATTATAGACGCCATCAATAAAGGTCATATCTTCTCCTATATCAAAAAACCATGGGACGAGATAGAACTGCATCGTACCATCAACAACGCCTTTGAAATTTATAATACACGCCGCCAGCTGAAAGAAAAGATCCTTGAGCTGGAAAAGATCAATGACGAGTTAAACCGCTTTATCTATTCCACCTCCCATGACCTTCGCTCTCCGCTGATGTCCGTATTGGGTATTATCAATCTGAGCAGGCTGGATAACTCGGTAACAGATCCGAATGGTTATCTCAATATGATTGAGGTATGTATTCTGAAACTCGACGGATTTATCCAGAAGATCATCGAATACTACCGGAACTCACGCCTGGATGTAGAGTATGAGAAGATCAACTTCGAAAACCTGATCCATGAATGTATCGCGTCCTTCCGTCACCAGAACAACGCAATACAGTTCCAGGTGAATGTAGACCAGCAGGTAGATTTTAAAGGCGATACTTTCCGCATCAGTGTTATCCTGAATAACCTGATCTCTAACGCGGTGAAGTACCAGAAACCGGAAGAAAGTCATCCGCAGGTGAACCTGTCTGTAAAGGTAGAGCCGCATAAAGCGACCCTGTCTATTGAAGATAATGGCATCGGTATATTGAGCGAACACCTGAACAATATTTTTAAAATGTTCTTCCGCTCCAAAAACAATAACAAGCCAGGCAGTGGTATTGGATTGTATATCGTGAAAGAAGCGCTGAATAAAATTGGCGGTACTATTAACGTTGAGTCAAAGTATGGAGAAGGTACCCTATTTGAAATAAGCATTCCCAACAGAAATGATTTCGATTCCTGATTTACGTGTTATACTGATCGACGATAACGAAGTGGATCTGCTGCTGCATGAACGTTTGATAACCTTGCAGCAGATCAGCAGGACAGTGCTTGCTTTTAACAACGCAAACAAGGCGCTCGAATTCCTGTCTTCCAATATTTCGCTGCCACGCATCCCTCCCACTGTGTTGCTGCTTGACATACAGATGCCGGAAATGGATGGTTTTGAATTCCTGGACGCATTTTATAGTTATCCTGCCAAAATCAAGTCACAATGCCATGTGATCATGGTATCATCTTCTCTTGATTATGGTGACCTCAGCCGTACCTACGCCAATCCGATGGTCTTTAAACTGCTGAAAAAACCTTTACTGGCAAGCGAATTGAAAAATGCAATCGTGGATATTTTCAGAGATCAGTAAGCGCGTCATATTATACTTACAGACTAAAAAAGCTGCTATATAAATACCCTGTACCCTCGTACAGGGTATTATCATTCATATCATGCATTTCAATAAAAACTCTGCCGGAATTTTCGTTATATTTGGATGGAGAAAAAACAATAGCCATTAATTTGTCAACCGTATAAAGTAGTAGTGCACCGTCAGTCTCCTTATGCCAGCGTTTAAACCCATTACCTGTTTATTCGCATCGTTATATTGAGCAAATTATTTTCAAATTCTCAGCCTGGTATTCCCGATATACCGACTGTTAACTCACATTTCCTCATTTAAAATCTAAATCGATGAAACCCATCCGAATGGCCCTTGCATGCCTGCTCTTATTAGGCTGCTTCCTGACAAACTGTAAACAGGAAACCAAAATCACTCCTACATCTGACATTCCATCTGAAGATCTTGACAAAATCGCCCGTGCCGGTTTTAGTACTTACAATGTAATAGATGTAGACAGTGGTTATGTGGTGGAAGGTGATATCTTCCTGAAATATGATTACCTGGATACAAAACCTAATTCTCCCATCCTCCGCATCGCTGAAAGCGAACAGTATCATACATATGCACTGGTAACAGGTACACCAAGGGTGATTTCCATTTCACTGACTGCCGGATTATCCACTGTATTCACAACAGCACTTGATGAAGCGATTGCCCGTTACAATGCACTTGGATTGAAACTCTCTTTCCAACGCGTCAGCAGTGGTGGCAACATCAACATCACCACCTTCTACCAGGGTCCAAATGCTGATGGCAGTATTGTTTTAGGTAGCTCAGGATTCCCATCCGGTGGCAACCCCTATAGCTCCATCACATTGAATACGCATCCACAGGCATATGGCAGTAATCCTGACATGTTGTACCTCGCTTCCGTTATCCAGCACGAAGTGGGTCACTGTATCGGGTTCCGTCATACCGATTACTTCAACCGTAACTACAGCTGTAATTACAGTACCAATCCAAACGAAGGTGAAGCCGGCATCGGTGCGGTACACATTCCCGGTACGCCAACAGCTGAAGATCCTAATAGCTTTATGCTGGCCTGTACGGTGTTCGGACTTAACCGTTCCTTCAACACCAATGACGTCATTGCGCTGCAATCCCTCTATGGCTCCTGTGACCGTGTAGATCAGCGTTATATTAATGGCGTTTGTGAAACCGCTCAAATAGAGTTAACTAATGTGACAGAGGCTCCAAGAGGCTACGTCTGCTCTTACAGCTATGTATGGAGTGATGGCTCAGAAGTTCCTTACAAAACGGTCAGAACGGCGCAGGGTTGTCCTTCCAACCCCTGATTGACAGCACAAGACGACACTACTACCTGATAATAAAGGGGTGTATCAAAGCATTTTTGATACACCCCTTTATTATTAGCTTTTTATTTGCTGCACTATCCTGTCATGCGTTACATGATAAGCGCACTTAATGCGATAATAGCAAAACCAGCCGCGATGAAGATGCCATAGATGACACTCAGGCCAATCGCTTTTACCAGCGATAGGAAAAATGATTGCTGATAAGCATTCTTCAGGGCGATCGTCATATAGGCGATCAGCAGAAACAGCTCCAGCGAAGAAAGGAAAGTCGCAACCGCCGGTACTACCTTATTCAGTAATGCAATGATAAAAAACAGTAGAAACGCTGCAGAATGGAAATGCAGCGAAAAGATCGCGTGATCTCCATAATAGTATTTCTTTTTGTTGTAGAACAGTTTTAATATCAATGCAAACAAAGGCAGTAAAAGGAACATCAGCTTTGGAATCGCGTGTTGCGTCTTTTCGATCAGTAATTCCACCGCAGCTTCTCCGTGATGTTCAATTGTGGCAAACCAGCGGCTATACAACCATGGTTTTATTCCTTTATCTCTTCTTTCTGCCGGCAACGCCATTTGCCCTTCATGATATTCTTTCAGAAGTTGATAATCAATATTACCAACTACATTGAATTTAATTTCCTTCACATGAATAGTATCCAGCCGCAATCTGCTGATCGTGCCCGCCAATGCTGCAGATTTAATGCTATCTACAGGCGTCTTATTGCCCGTTTCCTGCAGGATCTGTAGCAGACTATCCGCTACCTCCTTTTTGGCCGCCATTATGGTCCTTTCTTGTGTTATTTCTTCAAGTTTAAAGTTGGAATGTCTAAAGGTAAAAGCGGCCAGAAAATACAGGAAGGAGATAAATACATACATCCGGATAGGATGCAGATAACTCGCCCTGCGACCGGAAAGATATTCCTTTGTAAGAAAACCCGGCTTAAATACCAGGTCCTTTATAGTTGTAAAAAACTTGGAATCGTAGTGTGTAACGTCCTCAAAAAAATGTCTGAAAAGGTGTCCAAAAGACTCTTTAACAACGATATTCTCCTGTCCGCAGTGACTGCAATACCTGTCTTCTACGGTTGCTCCACAGTTCAGACAGTTCTTTTCATGTCTCAGATGTTGTGACATAGGTAAGTTTTAAAATGGCGTTTAGATTTTGGCTACAATAGCAGTGATCGCTTGATCTTTCGGGAAAGATATTACATTTAGCACAACAATCATAACGCCCACGATAAGACGTAACAGGCAGAAAAGAACTGTTCTTATCGTGATGCTATCAGGAGCTTATCTTGAAATGCGGATTATAGATCAGTCCGACAATATTTCCCCATGGATCTTTTACAGTCGCTACCACGATGCCATCTCCAACTTCTGTCGGTGCTTCGTGTTCGGTTGCGCCTAATGCAATGAACCTGTCAAACTCAGCATGGATATCAACGACACCCCAATAGGTCAATACATTCTCCGACTTATCCTTTACCGGCGTTTCTTCCGGCTGTAAACCCAGTTCGTAGCCGCCCACTTCAAATCCTACATGAAAAGGCTGATCAAAATAAGGTTGTACTTCAAATGCTTTTGCATACCATTCTTTTGCCTGATTGACGTCAGCCACTTTGTATATGGTCGTTCTCAGTCCCAGTATTTTCTGTGCCATCTTTTATTTTTTTGCAGATGATGAATTATGCAGGTAAAGGTAGTCCGCCGACGGCAAACCTGTTTGGAAAAAAACGACAAAATCAGATTACAGAAGGGGCCGCACCAGCGTACTTTTTGATATCATTTGTCAGATGCGCATGATCGTAATAGCCACAGTTCAGGGCAATAGCTAACAGGCTGTCCTGCTGTGTATTGTACTTGATCTGCGAAAGTGCAGACCGGAAACGCACGATGTTGGTAAACTCCTTCGGACTAACACCTATATAGCGTTGGAAGTTCCGCTCCAGTTGTCTTGTCGTAATATGGTTTCTTGCTGCAAGTGCGGATATCGCTACCTGTCCTTTTGAGCGTTCTACATCCTGTATAATCGCCGCAAGTGCATGTTTTGGTGGCTGCAATCTTTGCAGAAAAAAACGATTGAGGTAAGCAAGAAAATGTTGTGCAGTTTTATGCAGATCAGGAGACAGTGCCGCATCAAATTCGATCGTCGCATCCGTTATTTCGCTGAGTGAAGCAAAGCGATAAAAAGTAGAGAACCCGGCAGGTTTAAAACGAATACCGACCAGTTTATTATCCGGACTGATAAAAGAAGTCTTATAAGTCGTCATAGTACCTACGAGATAAGCCTTGCCGGCCGCCATTGCCAGTTCACCCGTCTTTGCCCGGTAGTCGTCCTTCAGATTAAGGATCAGATCAATACAGCCGTCAGGCAATATATTCGATTGAATATACTGCGCCTGATGCCCTTCAACGACCCAATAAGCATCGATGTAAGGCAACAGATCAGGGTGAGGTTTGAATTGACAATAACTCATTGCTCAAATATAGCTTTTCCGTATTTATAATACATTAGTTACCCATTGATACCGGAGTCACGTGGACTTGATACCGACTTAATACAGCGTACTGCCTCCCAAGCTGCCTATTATTTAATGATAATCAATAAGATAATCCATATGTCAAAGAGCGCATGTTTATCCCCTCACCTTTTCCGTACACACAGCATGGCCATCAGTAGCCTGTTGTTACCAAAACACTAAAGAAATAAACAATTATATATATCAGATAATGTGTGTCTGAATACAGTTGCTTCATACACACAAACTATACAATAAGATAAAGACAAATACACTTGACATGCCCGATAGCTAATCGCGAAAAAAGGTTGTCGGCCCGATCATCTCTCTCAAACCAATAGCGGCATATTATTGCCGTCAGAAAGAACAAATCTTCTTCTATTTGCATTGCTACAATGCATTACTCAATGATGTGAAACAAGCTGAAAAGAGACTGGTAAGAATGCTTACCGAAGAACCGGATTAACTACTGATTACAGTACAAATTTACAAAGAAAAGCAGGGAAATGGTGTGCGGGAAATACTGATTTTGTGACCTCTTCTATGGAAAGTTTCCGCTTAAATGGGATCTGTGTTTTACTATCCTTCGTTGCTCCTTCGTTCAGGGAACGAAGGAGCAACGAAGGATAGTAAATATCTAAACAGTATCTGTGCAGATACATTCAACATCTTCCAGGCAAAATAACATAAAGCAGCTGACTTCTTCTCCATAAAATAATCACCGATTTAACTTAAGTGAAAAAAAAAGGTGGTATTTCCCCAGACCTTTGACACAAAGCTATTACGCCGGATACTGACATTATCCGGCGGTGAATGAATGTTCTCTCCTCAGTACTATATATGTTATCATGGAAACGACCGAAAACTCGCTTGTTGAATATGGATCCAGGCGGATCATTATTACCGTCGTGGCAGTGGTATGTGCCATGCTTGAGCTGATCGACACTACCATCGTCAATGTAGCGCTCAATGACCTTCGCGGAAACTTAGGCGCAACTGTCAACGAAATTGGATGGGTTATCACTGCTTATTCATTAGCAAATGTGATTATCGTCCCTATGACCAGCTGGCTTTCCCAGCAATTTGGGAGACGCAATTACTTCGCAGTATCTATTCTCGTTTTTACCATTTGTTCCGTCCTGTGCGGCAGTGCCACTAATATATGGCAAATCATGCTATACCGTTTCGTACAGGGACTTGGTGGCGGCGCCTTACTGGTGACCTCACAAACGATCATCGCTGAAAGCTGGCCATCTGAGAAAAGAGCCGTTGCACAAGGGATCTATACATTGGGACTCATCATCGGACCAACGATCGGACCAACACTGGGTGGCTACCTGATCGATCATTATTCATGGCCCGTGATCTTTTACATCAATGTTCCGATTGGTATTGTCGCCACGGTTTTATCTCTTCAATATGTCAGGAGTCCGCGGTACGAACAAAAGCGACCTGCCAATGAAGTTGACTGGCTGGGTATTATATTACTGACCGTTGGTGTATCCTCGCTGCAATACGTACTTGAAAAGGGACAGGAAGACGACTGGTTTAGCAGTAAACTCATTATCATATTGACCGTAATGGCCGTATTTGGTATTATCTGCTTCATCTGGCGGCAATTAAATTACCGTTATCCGATTGTTGAATTAAGGGTACTAAGAAATACCAATCTAAGGATTGGAACGATACTTACCTTTTTAATAGGTTTTGGCTTGTTTGGTACGACCTTCGTGCTTCCCTTGTATACCCAGAGCCTGCTCGGATGGAGCGCTTTCCAGTCAGGCATATTACTTCTGCCGGGCACTCTTTTTGTGGCCGTCGTAGTAGTAATCGTATCACGGCTGATTCAGCGGGGTGTTTCCTCTAAATACCTGATCGTGTTAGGAATGCTTACCTTCTTTGTCTACGGATACTGGTCTTATCATCTGCTGACCCTGCAAACGGGAAGTGCGAATTTATATGCCGTGTTATTCGTCAGGGGATTAGGTCTTGGTCTGCTGTATGTACCGGTAACGACCATGTCTCTTTCCACCCTGGAAGGAAAAGAGATCGCCCAGGGCGCAGCGCTGACCGGCATGTTCCGTCAACTCGGTGGCGCATTTGGCGTCGCACTGATCTCGACGTTTATCGCACGGGAATCTCAACAACATCGCGTTACACTGGTCAGCCATCTAAATCAGGATGATCCGACCGTACAACAAAGACTCTCGCAATTAATTGCCGGTTTTCAACAACGGGGTTTTGACTTTTTAACGGCTAAACAAAGCGCTTATGCCGTTTTAGAAAGTTCCGTACAGCGACAATCCACCCTGCTTTCTTATATGGATGTATTTTTATGGGTAGGCTATTTATTTTTAGTGAGTGTGCCTTTGGTGCTGATTTTTGTAAAAGAATCGCAACGGAAAACGCGTGTGATCGAAACTGCAGGGCATTGATTTCAAAGAAGCAACCCGGGTAAATGGCGGCAGTCAATTCAATAGCCCGTATAGTGAAGGGGCATATTGAATTGACTGCAAATTGATTGAATTAATATTGGATAAAGAATTCGTCGGCCCGGCGACGAACTTTGGCCAGTTGAACATAACCGTCATCTTCAGAGCGGTATCCTAGGTTACATTCATTGAATTTTACCTGCCGTCAACCGGCTGTATGAATTCCTTTCGGCTATCATTGAAAATCATATAAACAACTTTGATATCAATATAACAATAGCATAAGTTTGGAAGGATATTTGCCCCGGAGAAATTTCATAAATACGATAATAAGTGACTGCTTTCTGCCGTGATAACGATTGTCAATAGCTAATCTGCGCACTTAAAATCGAACATACTACTGCGATCATGAAAGAAAATATTAGTGACCCTCGCCGATGGCTGGCGCTGATCGTGCTGTTAACCGGTACATTACTACCGCCGCTCGATTTTTTTATCGTCAATGTGGCGCTGCCTGCGATCCGCACGGACCTGCATGCGTCTCAGGCTGATTCACAGCTGGTCGTATCAGTGTATGCTGCTGCGTATGCTGTTACATTGATATTAGGAGGCCGTTTGGGCGACATTTATGGTCGAAAACGGGTGTTAATAAGTGGTATGCTTGGCTTTGGTCTGGCATCCGCAATTTGCGGCCTGGCACCGTCTCCTGCTGTACTGATAGCAGGGCGGCTGTTGCAGGGTGTAACAGCAGCCATCATGGGCCCGCAATCGCTGGCTTCTATCCATGCTATTTTCCCTTCTGATGAAAAGAACCGGGCACTTAGCCTTTATGGTGCTACTTTTGGTCTGGCCTCTGTATGTGGGCAGTTGCTGGGAGGGGTGCTCGTATCTGCCGATTTGTTTGGCATGGGATGGCGAAGTGTGTTCCTCATCAACTTACCTGTTATTGTGCTTGCCATACCTGCTGCTTTGCTGTTGCTACACGAGAACCGTGCGGAACGATCGGATAAACTGGATATTCCCGGCGCATTACTTCTTGCCGCAGGGTTATTGTCGTTTGTGTTCCCGCTTATCGAAGGGCGTGAAAATCACTGGCCATGGTGGTGCGTAGTATTATTAATACTTAGCTTGCCTTTGTTGTTCCTATTCTGGCAGTACGAAAAAAAGAAGGAATCAACAGGTCATTCGCCACTGGTATATACTTCTTTACTGATGTCGCCTGGGTTGCGTCGCAGTCTGGCTGCCGCATTCTTCTTTTATGCCCTTGCATCTTTCTTTCTCATTTTTGCTGTCTACGAGCAGGGCGCGCTGGCGCACGATACACTGGCTACAGGGCTGGCTATATTGCCCCTGGGCATAGGTTTCTTCCTTGGTCCCTGGTGTAGTCCATCCGTTGCTAAATGGCTTGGTTCACGCACGGCTGCATTTGGTATGATACTGGAAGTTGTCGGTTTAATGCTTGCTGCCGTACTAGCTGTAGCAGATCATCCGTCCTGGCTTCCTGTACCACTGTTTATTATTGGTCTGGGGCAGGGAATGGCTATTCCCGCGCTGGTGCGATTAAATGTTGATCAGGTTGATGCACGTTTCTCAGGACTTGCAGCGGGCTTGGTAAGCGCCACATTACAGATCAGTGCTGCTGTATTCGTTGCACTGGTTGGTGGTCTGTTCTTTACACTTGCGCCAGAAGGTGCAAGCGCAGAGGAAATTCAACTCAGCTTTGCTATATCTACGTCTGCAATTGGAGTATCTCTGGGATTGGCAGCGATACTATGTTGGAAGCGTTAGTTACTACTGACTATTGCAGATTATGACAAAGTGATAGATATCAATGTTAAAGCGGTGTTCGTAGCTGTATTGGAGGTTGTTAAACATCTTAAAGCGGGAGGCCGCATCATTACTATCGGAAGTAACATGGGTGATACTTGTTCAAGTGCAGGCCCTATCTCATATCAAAAAAACAGGCTTTTAGATATTCATCTAAAAGCCTGATAATCTTGTGGAGAATACCGGAGTCGAACCGGTGACCTCTTGCATGCCATGCAAGCGCTCTAGCCAACTGAGCTAATTCCCCTGCTGAATGGTGTGCAAATGTATAATTTTTCCTGAAATCAGCAAATATTCCCTTTAATAATTCCAATTTCTGCCTCAAAACCTATTTTTGTCGCCAATACGACTCTATATGCCCGAAAAAACAGCGCACACAGAAAAGAATAAACTGGGTTTATTAACCAGCACCTCCCTGATTGTCGGGAATATGATCGGCGCTGGTATATTCCTGGCGCCAGCCGCCTTATCTTCCTTTGGCAGTGTCAGTCTGCTGGGATGGGTGATTTCTGCAACAGGCTGTTTTTTCCTGGTAAAGGTCTTTAGTAATCTGAGCCGGATCGTCCCTAATGTTACCGGCGGACCATACGCTTATACCCGCCGGGGCTTCGGTGATTATATGGGTTTTTCGATTGCCTGGGGGTACTACATTGCGGTAGCCTGTGCAAATGCGGCTATTACGGTAGGCTTTGTGAGCGCACTGAGTACCTTTATTCCTTTGTTATCTACCAGCACACTGGCGGCGGCATCAACAGGACTGGCTTCCATCTGGCTGCTCACCTGGATCAACAATGCCGGCGTAAGAGTATCGGGACGGGTACAATTGATCACGACCATCCTGAAACTGATTCCGCTGATCGCGGTTGCTTTCTGCGGATTATTCTTCATCCGGTTTGACAACTTCCCTCCTTTCAATAACAGCAATATGTCATTGTTTGAAGTCATTTCACAGACGGTGACCTTCACCATGTTTGCATTTGTAGGGATAGAGTCGGCCACTGTACCGGCAGATAAAGTAGCCGATCCACAGCGGACCATCCCCCGTGCTACAATGCTTGGACTGATCATCGTTACAATTGTATATGTATTGGGAACAGTGAGTGTAATGGGTATCATTCCACCCGCTCAGTTACAAAATAGTCTGACACCCTTCGCAGATGCAGCTGTCATCATGTGGGGCCCTCATGCCCGTTTCCTGGTGAGCGCCGGTGTAGCGATTGCGGCATTTGGCGCCCTGAATGGCTGGATCCTGATCCAGGGACAGTTACCTTATGCGATCGCAAAAGACAAGCTCTTTCCGCGTGTATTTGGCAAAGAGAATAAGAAAGGTGTACCTTATGTAGGTATGTTTTTCAGCAGTATATTGATCTCCATATTTATGATCATGAACTACAACAAGGGACTGGTAGACCAGTTTAAATTCCTCGTATTACTGTCTACGCTCTCTGTACTGATACCTTACCTGTTTTCAACAGCCTCCTACTTTGTATTACGTACGAGCAAACAACTGACGAAAAGCGAATGGGCGCAATGCATCCTACTCTTCACTATTTCCTTCGGATATGTATTCTGGGCAATTGCCAGCGCCGGACAAAAAACCATCTTCTATGGATTCCTTTTACAGATGACAGGCATTCCTTTATATCTCTGGATGAAGGCAAAAAATGAAAATACCGCCCAGGGAGATCTATAAAATACATACGCTCCTGTTACGGGAAACACGAACAAACATCCGACCTTAAAATCAGCTTAAATCAGGCTTAAAAACGACTTAAAAGAAATCGTCCGAAAGCCTTACCCCAACTACGTTACAGACAGTCGTACCCGCCGCTGAAATGAGTGCCTTTCAAAAATCCGTCGGCTAATAATACCCGTTTCAGCGACAGACTTCCTGCTTCGGCAGATTATTTACCGGGAACGTTACCGGTCAACTTACCTTCCGCGCTTATTTACTTCAGGGAGCATTTCGTAATCGTAAATCTGTCAATCAAAATCTAAATAATTTGTTAACATAACTACTGCCGTTATGTGATTTTTTTTTGAGTATTTCGAACTTTAAATCCAATTAGTACATGCTATTAAAAAAATGCCTGTCAGCCATCCTCGGGCTGATCAGCTTACCTATGCTACTACTTGCCCAGGAGACTACCTCCGAAATCCACGGGCAGGTGAAAGATGGGCAAACGGGAGTTCCCGGAGCTATCATTATCGCACTACACAATCCCACCGGAACAAAGTACATGACGACCACCCGTAAGGATGGACGTTATAACGTACCAAACGTCCGTGTCGGAGGACCGTACACCATTTCTGTATCCTACATCGGATACAAAGATCAAAAGATTGAGAACGTAACCCTCTCCCTGGGACAGGAGTATGCCGGTGACTTCAACATCGTACCTGACACTAAACAACTGAGTGAAGTTGTGATCAAATCAGGTAAACAAGACAAAACATTTAATAACGGCCGTACAGGTGCACAGGAGATCATCAGTCGTGACCAGCTGGAAAAGCTGCCTACCATTAACAGGTCAGCACAGGACTTCACCAAACTGGAACCTACTTCAGCCAGCACTGCCGGCGGACAAAGTTTTGGCGGTCGCAGCAACCAGTATAACAACTTTACTGTGGATGGTGCGAACTTCAACAACTCATTCGGTCTGTCAGGTACGCTTGGCGGTCAGGCAGGTGCACAGCCAATCTCTCTGGATGCGATCGATCAGATCCAGGTGAATGTTGCACCTTATGACGTACGTCAGGGTGGGTTCTCCGGCGCTGGTGTTAATACCGTGACCAAAAGCGGTTCTAACACATTCAGAGGATCAGTGTACACTTACTTCAAAAATGAAGGTACACAGGGTTATAAAGTAGAGAATGCAGTTGTTCCAAAAACTGACCTCTCTTTCAACATCCGTGGTGCTTCCCTGGGAGGTTATCTCGTTAAGAACAAAGTATTCTTCTTTGTGAATGGCGAATCCTCCCGTCAAACAGCGCCTGCTACCAGCTGGATCGCATCTGATGCTTCAAATACGCCGAACAGCGGAGCCGGTATCTCCAACGCGAATGCTGACACACTGGCTGCACTGTCTAATTTCCTGAAAACGAATTTTGGTTATGATCCAGGTGCATACGCTGGTTATTCCTTCAAAACAAACAGTGACAAGATCACTGCTAAAATTGACTGGAACATCAATAATAATCACACGCTGACACTGAAATATAACTACCTGAAATCATCTTCTGATCAGTTTGCAAGTACCAGCAGACCAGCAGGTGTTACAGGTGGACAGCCTGGTTTCAATTCTATGCCATTCTATGGAAGTGGTTATGTAATCAACAATAACTTCAACATCTTTATTGCGGAGCTGAACAGCCGTTTCGGTAACTCAGCATCCAATAAATTCCAGATCGGTTACACTGCCCTGCGTGATTTCCGCTCTTCTCATTCCAATTCCAGCACGTTCCCACTGGTCGATATCCTGAATAACGGTAACATCTATACTTCCTTTGGTTACGAGCCCTACACTTACAACAACGTCCTGAACACAGACGTATTCCAGATCTCAGATATCTTCACCTTTTATAAAGGTGCACATGAGATCACCGTAGGTACACAGGATTATTATAGAAAATACAAAAACGCATTTGCTCCCGGTTACCAGGGCGCTTACCAGTTTGCAAGTCTGACTGATTTCTACAATAGCGTTAAAAATAACAATGTGCCTGCAAAAAGCTATTACCTGCAGTATTCCGCATTGCCTGATGGTTCTTTCCCATGGGCTTATGCTGGATCAACTGAATTAGGTTTGTTTGCACAGGATAAATGGCGCGTGACTGACAAGTTCACACTGACCTACGGTCTGCGTCTTGATATGACCATTTACAAACAGGATTTCCAGGACAACCCGAACTTCAATGCCCTCAAATTTAAAGATGGCAAAAGCTACGACATCGGAAAGGCGCCGGGCAATGCATTGCTGATCTCTCCACGTATCGGTTTCAACTGGGACGTACTGGATGATAAGACCTTACAGGTACGAGGTGGTTTAGGGATCTTCTCCGGTCCTCCTCCATTTGTATGGATCAGCAACCAGGCTAGTAACAACGGTGTACAGTGGGGTTCATTTACTGCGAATGACAAAACGTTCAGTGCAGATCCTACCAAGTATATTCCAGGTGAGCTGAGTGCTAATAAAAACTACGCAGTAGCGCTGACCGACAAGAATTTCAAATACCCTTCCGTATTGAAATCAAGTATAGCAGTTGATAAGAAACTGCCAGGTGACTGGGTATTTACAGTAGAAGGTACCTATTCTAAAGACATCAACGCTGTATACTTCCAGAACATTAACCTGAATGAAACAAACGGTTTTGCACTGAGCAACGGTGGCGATCACAGAGACCGTTATCTCACTGTTGCTAACAGTAACAAGTATTATTACGCAGGTACAGGTCTGGATAATCCTAACATTGGTAACGCCATCCTGATGAGCAACACTAACAAAGGTTACTCTTACAACGTTACTGGTCGTATCCAGAAAACTTACAAAAACCTGTATGTAAGCGTTGCTTATACACATGGTGATGCACGTAACGCTGCTGAAACAGGTAGCACCGCTTCTTCCCTGTGGAGCGCACGTGCAGTAAGCACTGACCCGAATGGTGAAAACCTGGCGTATGCTTCTTACAGACTGCCTAACCGTATTATCGCAATGGCGTCTTATAAAGTATCTTACGCTAAATACTTCTCTACTTCATTTGGTCTGATCTATGAAGCTGCACCTGCCGGTGTTACTTCTTATACCTACAATGGCGACCTGAATGGTGATGGTTTCAACAATGATCTGATGTACATCCCTAAAAACGATAAAGACATCAACCTGATCAATGTCGGCTCTTACAATGCTACCACACACACAGGTTCTACTACCGGTACAGCAGCTGACCCAAGAACGGCGGCTCAGACCTGGACACAGCTGAACAACTTCATTAACCAGAGCGGTTACCTGTCTTCTCACCGTGGAGAGGTTGCAAAAGCAAACGCAGTAACACTACCTTTCTTCAAGAAAGCGGACGTAAACGTTACTGAAGATATCTCCATGAAGACTGGTAAAACCCGTCACACACTGCGCTTATCCCTGGATATCATTAACGTGGGCAACCTGTTAAACAAAAACTGGGGTATCGTAAAAGCAACAACAGTGACCAACCCGCTGAAGTATGAAGGCCTGGCGGCAGATGGTACAACACCACTGTTCTCCTTCCCTTATGCAGACCCAAACAACCAGGTACACCTGACCAACAGCTTTGCAAACAACACAGCGATCATTTCCCGCTGGCAGATGCAGTTCGGTATCAGATACCTGTTTAACTAATATTTGCTTACTATGCTATGAGAGAAGGGCAGTCCGCCAATAGCGGGACTGCCCTTTTCCTTTATAAGTGACGACTGTATTACCAGCCGATACCATAATCTTCTCCATGATTACTGCTACCACCCCATAAAGAGCCATGTGCCGTATCCAGGAATATGGCATTCACAGGTCCACTGGTACGCTCACTGAAACTTTCTGTATAACCCATCTTCTTCAATATCGTCCTGGTGGCCTCCGGTGTATTGCTGTTCAGCAGAATACTGCCCGGATGTGGCATACGTTCTTTAATGGAGGTACCACCCAGGGAAAGCCAGAGCTGGTTCGTATTGATATTTGCCGCTTCCGTCGCCTGCTGTACCGTCATACCAAATTCCACCATATTCAGGAAAAACTGCAGCAGGTTCTGATCCTGTGTATCACCACCCTGTACCGCGAAAGAAAGATAGGGTTTACCGTCTTTCAGCGCCATAGAAGGCGTTAAAGTCACACGTGGACGTTTACCAGGCGCAATAACGTTAAAAGGACACAAGGCACTGTCAAGCACAAAGCTCTGCAAACGCTGGCTCATACCCACACCGGTATGTCCGGCAATACACGCAGGCGTCCATCCGCCACTTGGTGTGATTGATACTACCCAGCCATCTTTATCAGCAGCTTCCACACTGGTCGTACCTCTCCATAACCGGTCCATATAAGCGCTGTCTATCTCATTTGCCGCATACATTTCTTCAGAAGCAGGCGTATTGAGGATGCTGGCAGCATCATGCTTCGGTACAAAACGTGCCGGTTTTGTCTGTGAAGAAGTATCAGTTAGCGATTGATGTTCCTTCATCAGTTGCAGATAAGGATTGCTTTTACCTTCAAAAGGATAAGGATCACCCGGTAATAGATCCGGATCATTGCGGTCAGGGTTGATCATTTTTGCCCGTTCTTTTGCATAGGCTTTACTTAATAATCCGTTGATCGGTGTTTTAGGCGTAAAATAAGGATCGCCATAATAGAAGTCTCTGTCTGCAAAGGTCAGGTTCATTGTCTGATACAGGGTATGGATATACTGCGGAGAATTATAGCCCATTCCTTTCAGATCAAAGTTCTCCAGGATATTCAGACTTTGCAGCAGCATTGGTCCCTGTGTCCAGGATTGGAGTTTGTATACCTCGATCCCTTTATAATTAACATGCAGTGGTTCCTCTTCAATTGGTTTCCAACGGGCCAGGTCCTGTTCAGTGATCAGACCACCCTGTTCCTGACAACCACGTACAAATTCCTTCGCGATATCTCCTTTATAGAATCTGTCATAAGCAGCCATGATTGCTTCCTTACGGGATTTCTTCTTTTTCAGGGCTTCCTGTTCTGCTTCCACCATTTTGGTCAGTGTCGCCAATAGCTCCTTTTGTACAAAGATCTCCCCTGCTTCCGGCGCTTCCCTTTTTTCACCCGGATGGGTCAGGAAAACGGCCTTGCTGTAAGGCCATTGCTTCAGGCGGTCTTTTGCCCGCTCCATACTGTTGGCCGTCTGGGCTTCAATCGGGTAACCGGCAGCCATTTCCATGGCAGGCGCCAGTACTTCCTTCAGACTGAGGGTGCCGTATTCTGCCAGCATATAGCAAAGACCACCCGGCGTACCAGGTGTTACAGCTGCCAGGGGACCATATTCCGGCGGGAAATTATATCCCTTGTCCTTGAAGAATTCAGGTGTTGCACCTGTAGGAGCAACGCCCAGGGCGTTAATAGCAATGACTTTCTTTGTTTTCGGATTGAAAATAAGCGCCTGTGTCTCTCCGCCCCAGCTCAATACGTCCCACATGGTACAGGTAGCGGCCAGCATTGCACAGGCGGCGTCTACGGCATTTCCACCTTTCTGGAAGATCATGGAACCGGCGGTGGCAGCCAGCGGTTTACCCGTCACAGCCATCCAGTGACGTCCGTGTAATGGCGGTTTCTGGGTTTGCTGCGCCTGCATGGTCGACCCGAGGGAAAGCAGGGCAACGAGAAAAAATAGATGTTTCATAAAATAATATGCTGTTTAGAGGTGTTATTATCCAGGAGCTGACAAATTAGCAAAATCACAGGGATACTTCTAAATTATGGGATGAACTTTGCACCCCTTTACGTGTTATAGTAAGGGTGCCTTCACAAATGTACATTAGTTCTAACCCGGCACTTATTCCACGACATACAAAATCTGTCTTTTATGAACGCAACAAGATTCTGGGAAATCATTGAAACGGCGTGGACAACAGATAGAGATTTATATAATTTGAGAAAAACAGCGCTTACGACCAATGATCCCAACTTAATCAGGTATCTCGGAAACATTGTTTCCACAGAGATCACAGACCATATCCAGCAACAGCTTATTTATCTGGATGAGCGGGAATTAACCAAATTTAATCACGTCATGGAAGAAAAGCTCTTCCATATAGACCGTGAAGAAATCCATGAACGCATTGGCGGTACAGATGACGGCTTCCTGCACCGAAGATGCTTCATCGTCGGCATGGGAGAACAATATTATGATATGGTGGATGAAAATCCGGCTGTCGCCACTATGAACGTCTCTTCTGGTGAGATCGGTTTTATTGGCTATAGTGTGTACCAGGACAAATTCGGGGAAGAATTTGAAAGATATTGTCTTCATTGTATTGAGTCCGGCTCCAATTCAAGGGGCTGGTAACAGAAAAGGGGCTACATAGATATGCAGCCCCTTTTTAGTTGCAATGTCTACTAATCCTCCGCAGCAGCAGTTCCTTCTGGAGCTGCCTCCAGACTGGTCACCAGATTCAGGTGCTGAATATTCTTCTCCTTAAAAGTTTCCATTACACGTTTCACCTTAGGATAAGGTGTTGCATTATCTGCCTTGACGCAATACTTCAATGCTTTAAGTCCCGCTCCCTGAGCAGATTGCGCATATTCTATCCATACAGCCAGTTCATTATTCGCAGTATCAACAGGGATACCGGTCTCACCGGCATATTTACGTCTGTCGGACGTTTTCAGACCAAGGTATTCTTTCAGGTGATGCAGATCAGTGCCCACACTTGCCCCCAATATGTAGGCATTAATCTCCTTTTCAGACAAGCCCAGCTTAAACTGTGTATTAATATCTTCTATTAATTGCTTTCTTTTTGGTTGTCCATCTATTTCAAAAAACACACGTCCGGCCTTATCTATACTTACCAATATGACATCAGAATCCGGGAGGAGTTTTGTATTGATAGAACACGGGGTGACAATTGCCACTGGCTCATCCGGCTTGAAACTAGTGGTCATAATAAAGAAGTTAAGCAACAAAAAAACGACATCACACATGGCAGTCATATCAACGGCAGTGGACTTCCGGGCCATTTTTATCTTTGGCATAGCAGCTAAATTTTGACAACAAAATTCAGCTTTACAGCAGGCGCCGGAAAGGCGTATTTGCTCCTTTTTGCTATCTATTTCTTCCTAGATGGATTGCTGTTGCCGGAAACTGGCGGGACTAAGACCGGTGTGTTTGGTGAAGTATTTGATAAAATGCGTAGTCTGCGAAAAGCCCAGTTCAAACCCGATTTCCTTTACAGTCATTATTGTAAAAGAAAGCAGGCGTTTGGCAGCGACCAATACATGATCATCTATGAATTGTTTAGGAGATTTGCCAGTCACACTCGTAGTTGCCTGATTCAACCGCTTCTCTGTAATACGCAGTAGTGCTGCATATCCGGCCACGGTTTTCATGGTCTTATAATGTTTTTCTATCAGCACAGTATATCGTTGTACATACTGCATATCGGGTCCTTTCACATGATTGAAAGCATGTGTGGCGGTATACTCTCTTCCGGAAAAGATCAGAAAATTCTGTAACAGGTTTCTAAGCAACATTCTGCTGAATTCATCTTTGGGTTTCCGCAATTCAGCCGTCATTGTTTCTATCAACCCTTTATAGGTGGCAATATCCTGCAGGTCTATTTGTCCGCTGCCACTGAATAAGGGATGCTGATGCAGTAGTGCAAGATCATGTTCATCCCGGCAAACGAAATCTTCCGTAAAGTTAATCACGATGCCCTCATACCGGGCGTTGGGATCGAAGGTATGTACGCTGCCCTTAGCTATAAAAAAAGTAGTATATGGGCGGATAGTAACAGGAGAGAAATCTATCGCATGATGTGCAATGGCGGTAAAAAAAATCAGCACCTGGTAATTGTTTGTTCTCAGCGGTTGTGACAACAACGCATAGTGCTGTTCGTGGAGTTGCTCCATAGTGAATATTTCCAGCCCGATGCTGTCTTCCTGCAAAAACGTGTTATTGATCGTCTGATGTTTTTTCGGCCCTTTCATTATCTGCTGATAGTTCTCTCCCGAAAAGATAGCACATCTTCGTCACATGTAGAATTGCTCGGAAATGATCTTTCCATCCTTCACCTCGTATACACACAATTCTTCCATGTTCATTCTATCTTGTCCTTTCATCGTCATATCCATTTTGAGAACAACGGCGAAGGAGGAGCCGGCGATCAATGGTGCAGAGAGTTCAATACCATGCATCTCCTCGGTCATAGACATAAACTTTTGTCCTTTCTCAAAGATCTTATCAAGACCTTTGGTATCCTTTTCGAATTCAGGCGTTGCATAAGGCTCTATACTTACAGCATCTTTAGCAAACAGTTCTTTTTGTGCTGTTTCAAATTCGCCTTTTTTACAAAGCTCAACAAGGCGGTTAGCGATTTCTTGTGTAGTCATGACAATGGTGGATTTTTTGGAGTGTCCTCTAATTTAAACCAAATTCAGGAAAGTTATTGCTGTGCTGCCCAAACATCGCTATATTCACAATAGTATCAACCATACCTGTAAATAACGTAGCATATGCAGTCATCCACTCCCCGTATTGCATCTATAGATATTCTGCGTGGCATTGTAATGATCATTATGGCCCTTGATCATACCCGCGATTTCTTTCACAATACAGCCATGACTGCTGATCCCCTGGATGTTGACACGACGACGCCCTGGTTATTTTTCACACGCTGGATCACACATTATTGCGCACCGACATTTGTATTTCTCTCGGGGATGTCGGCATACCTTGCATCTCAACGAAAAACACCCGCTGAAGCAAGCACGTTCCTTTTAAAAAGAGGCTTATGGCTGATCATTGCAGAACTGGTGATTGTAACACTGGGACTCACTTTTAATCCGCTTTACAATGTCTTTATCTTACAGGTGATCTGGGCGATAGGTTTCAGTATGGTGATACTCGGCTTATTGATGCGGACTTCTTTTAAAGTGATACTGATAACAGGACTGATACTTTTCTTCGGACATAATATCCTTGATTATTTTAATCTGCCAGGCAATTTCTGGAAGCTCTTTTTTACTTCATTTGGTACCGTAATTCCTATCGGTGGTAATCGTTTCATATTCGCGTTCTATGCAGTATTACCATGGACCAGCGCAATGCTGCTGGGTTACTGTGCCGGTTACTATTTTAAAAGCAATATATCCGCCGAAACACGCAGGCGTTTTCTGCTGATGGCAGGCAGTGCTGCTATCCTGTTGTTCATTGTACTGAGAGCCATTAACAGGTACGGTAATCCTACACCATGGGAAGCACAGCAAAACGGCTTTGATACTTTGCTGGAGTTTATCGACGTCAGTAAATATCCGCCTTCACTGGACTTTCATTGTATGACACTGGGACCAGCCTTACTGGCGCTGGCGGCACTTGAGCAAGTGAAAGGACGCTGGCAGGAAATTGCACGGGTATATGGCAGTGTGCCTTTCTTTTATTATGTACTTCATTTCTATCTGTTACATCTTCTGCTGGTGGCTGCATTCTTCCTGAGCGGCTATACTACAAAAGATATTGTTGATCCGAATATTCCATTCTTATTCCGTCCGGCAAATTTCGGTTATCCATTACCGGTAGTATATCTGTTATGGATAGCAGTTGTTGCAGTACTATATAAGCCGTGTAAATGGTTTTGGGAATACCGGAAAACGCACAACCAGTGGTGGCTGAAGTATATTTAGCAGCCAATTCATCTGAAGTTTCATCGCAGTACCGGGACATACATTTGGGAAGTAGCCAGAATTATTACAACCAGAATTTATTACAGTCACCGGTTAAATGCCTGAACATGACCTCCAGCTTATATCCCCCGGCACTGCATTTCGGCATTCCCGAAGCGATGCAGCCACATGTCCGGACATCAGAGAGCCTGCCGGAAAGATATCAGCAATACCGGATCGCACAAGCCACTGAAACAACGTATGCAGAAGCACCCTTTGGCAGTTACATCACACAACAGATCAGCGAACCCGACTGGGTTATCAGCTGGCAGCACTGTTTCGTGAAAGAAAAAGTAAGATTGCGCCCCTCCGTTGCACAACCCATGCTTGCAATGTATTGCATCCTGCAGGGCAATATCTCGTGCCGCCTGCAGGGAAAGGGAAAACTCATGCTGATAGAAAAGGAATTTGGTATCTATTACATTCCTGATCATTCTGACAACACAGCGGATCTGCGACCCGGTTATTATGAGATGATATGTATCTCTTTCTCTCCCGCATTCCTACGGCAATTCATTGCCCATCATCCTTCTTTCGAAGAGATCTTTCAGCTGCAACAGCGGCAGGCCCGCCGCGCGTCTATGTTGCCCGCTATCCGTATGGAAGTTGCTGACCTGAAAGTGTTGCTGGAAATGCGGCAATCGCCAGCTGCCGCAGAAGCACTGAAGCCATATATTGATACAAGGCTCCATGACCTGCTCACCCTTTATTTCAACGCTCTGACACCCAAATACCTGCAGAACAGCGATCAGGCACAAAAGCTGCGGCAGACCTGTCAGTATATCCAGGAGCATTATCACCATCATCTCAGCATTGCTGAACTGAGCAAGCAGGCCGGCATGCACATCAATACTTTTGAAAGAGCTTTCAAAGAACTGCTCAGCGTATCGCCCAGAGGATATATAGAGCACTTACGCATGAAAAAAGCAGCTTCTCTGCTTGCGCAAACATCCCTCAGCATTAAAGAAATCAGTATCAGCAGTGGGTATCGGGGCGCTAACTACTTCACTGCTGTATTCCGCAAGCGTTATCGTTGTTCTCCGAGAGAATTTCGGAAAAACCACTTAACTTGACGGAAAATGCTGCATAGATGGACGCACAACTAACGGACAGGCTTATTCAGATCAGGAGACAGATTCACACACAACCTGAATTAGGGTACGAAGAAGAAAACACATCCCGCCTTGTACAACAGGAATTAGACAGACTGGGAATAGATTATATTTCAAATGTTGCCGGCACAGGCGTTATCGCCACACTGACACGCGGACAAGGTCCCTGTGTAGCTATCCGTGCAGATATGGACGCTCTTCCTATGCAAGAAGAGACGGGTTTGCCATTCTCCTCTGCGATAAGCGGGAAAATGCATGCCTGCGGCCATGACATTCATACTACCATGCTGATTGGTGCTGCAGCTTTGCTGAAGGACATGGATTTCCGTGGTTCCATTAAATTCCTTTTTCAGCCCTCTGAAGAAGGTCCGGCTAATGATCCGGAGAAGAAAAGTGGCGCAAGGAAATTTGTGGAGGCCGGTCACCTGGATAATGTACAGGCGGCGCTGGGATTACATGTAGATCCGTCCTTACCGGTCGGACAAATATCTTATGCACTTGGTCCCGCCCTGGCATGTACCGGATTCTTTACCATTGAAGTAAGAGGAAAAGCGGCCCATGCCGGCGCTTCACCACAGCTGGGCATAGATGCGGTATTGATTGCGTCGCAACTGGTACAGTCAGCCCAGGCGATTGTATCCAGGCAAACGCCTCCGATGGAGACCGCCGTATTGTCATTTACCAAGATCAACGGTGGCGTAGCCCCCAATGTGATTGCAGACAAGGTCATACTGGAAGGTACCATCCGTGCCCTGAACCTGGATATTTATGAAGGCGTGGTGGCACACCTGCAACAGATCATTGACGGTTTAAAGCTGATCCATCGGACAGAGATTATATTTGACCTCTACTTCACCATCCCTAGTGTACTCAACAATAAGCAAGTGCATCGTCAGTTGCAGGTCAGTCTGACCGATGTATTCGGAGAAACCAACACCCTGGAGAAAGTACCTTTACTTGCCGGAGAGGATTTCTGTTATTACTCCCGTAAGGTACCTTCCATGTTTTATCTGCTGGGGGCGCAGGATCCGGCTTCTCCGGAATACTACCTCCACCATCCGAAAGTCATCTTCAATGAGGCTTGTATTCCTTTCGGCTCCTCTTTTCTGGCAAAAGGAGCTGTTGCTCTTCTGGAGGGCTTCCGGTAATTGTCGTAACTTTGCGCCTTTATCAGAATTCTCAGGGAATGGAACAGAAACACTTAGGAAAGGGAGATACAGCATTCATGGCGGCCTGCGCGGGACTAATCGTCGCCAACATCTACTATTGCCAGCCGCTGATCGTATTAATGGCCAAAGAATGGGGGTTACATGAAAGTATAGCAGGAAGGGTAACCTATCTGACACAGATCGGTTATGCCATGGGACTGCTGCTCTTGGTACCCCTGGGAGATATTCTCGAACGCCGTAAACAGATACTTTTCGGTACAGGCGCTGCTATCGTAGCCCTGCTGATGGCGGCCACGGCACAAAACTTTATCATTTTACAGATAGCCAGCGTCCTGATCGGGATCTGTAGTATTATACCGCAGCTGATCCTGCCATTAGGTGCAACCCTGGCAGCAGATCATAAACGTGGCAGTACGATCGGCGCCATTATGGCCGGTCTGCTGGTAGGCATACTGGCTTCCCGTAGTCTTAGCGGCGCCATAGGTTCATTATACGGCTGGCGAGCCATGTATTATATTGCAGCAGGCGTCTGCGCTGTATTGATGGTACTGATGCGACTCCGTTTTCCGTTGAGCCAGCCTTCCTTTAATGGCAATTATGGGCAGTTAATGAAGTCAGTAGCCCATTATGCTATGACACAACCACTGTTAAGACAGGCGGCCGTGACCAATGCACTCTCTTTTGCTGTGCTAAGCGCTTTCTGGGTAACGATGGTATTATTCCTCTCCGCAGCTCCTTTTGGATACAAGAGTTTTGAAATAGGGCTGTTCGGACTGGCAGGAGCTGCAGGCGCACTGGCTGCTCCGCTGGTAGGAAAGATCAGTGACGGACGCGATCCCCGTAACAATATTATTATAGGACTGGTATGTGAGTTATTGAGCTTTATCGGCTTTTACTTCACCGGCAGTGGTATTTTCCTGCTCCTGGCGGGCATCATCATTCTTGACGTAGGCCATCAGGCGGTACAGGTCACCAACCAGACCATTATATATTCTATTCTCCCGGAAGCGAGGAATCGTTTCAATACGGTATTTATGACTTCCACTTTTATTGGGGGGGCAACAGGTTCCGCTATGGGACTGTTCCTCTGGAAAGTTGGTCACTGGCCGGCAGTATGCCTGGGTTGCTGTGTCATAATTACTGTCAACATCCTGCTATTCTTCAGAAATAAGGCGAAAGCAGCACGTAATGCAGCAATAGAAATGGCACTGCAGAAAATTTAAAGCAGCCACTGCGTCCAGGCTTTGCGTGAAAGCACTTACCTTCGGTACACAACTGTTCTGTCACGTTAAACGACACTAAACCGTATACCGATGCGTAATTTCATGATCATTGAGGCCCCATCCAACCTGGGTTTGAAAGAACCGCGTCCAGGTGTGGAACCCGGTGTACGTTTTCTTCCGGAAGCACTACGCCGGAACGGCTTTTCCAGAGAAGCCGGCATCACTCAAGTTATCAATGTTCCTGCACCTCCATATACGATGGATATAGACCCGGACAGCCAGATCCGGAATGCCGATGCCATTTGTGCTTATAGTCAGCTACTGGCAGAAAGGGTTTGTGAGGCCGTTCAGAAGGATATTATCCCGATCGTTATAGGCGGCGACTGTAGCATCCTGATAGGTACTGCCCTGGGACTGAAGAGTACCGGTGGCAGCTACGGATTGTTTTCTATGGATGGACACCATGATTATATGTTACCCTTCCATTCCGGCACTGCCGGGGCGGCAGGTATGGGCTTAGCGATCGTATCCGGCAACGGACATCCTAAATTGTGCGATATCCACTCTTTGCGACCATATATAATGGAGCAGCACATCTATGCTTATGGGAACCGTGAGCTGGATGAGGAATATGTACAGATTATCCGGGACAGCCAGGTCCATTATTATGACCTGCCGTCTATCCGGGCGAGAGGGATACAAGCCATAACGACGGAGTTCCTGACGATGATGGGGCATTCGGGACTGGACGGATTCTGGATCCACCTGGATGTAGATGTACTGGACAATGATGTCATGCCTTGTGTGGACAGTCCGGAAGAGGGTGGCCTCTCCTACCTGGAACTGGAAGAAACCCTGATACCATTAGTTAACTCCGGATATTTCAAGGGGATGCATATTACGATCCTTGATCCTACACTGGACCCTGACAACCGATATACACGGACTTTTTCCGAGCGGCTGGCCCATCTGTTGAGACCCGTTGTGGAAGGACTGACAGTGAGTTAAAAATTCTGTTGGGTCTGATTTTTTTTATTCATAAAAAAACATACCTTCGCAGTCCTTTTCCCAGTATTTCTGTACTGGGAAAATAGTTCTTACAAATATTAAATGCGGGTGTGGTGAAATTGGTAGACACGCCAGACTTAGGATCTGGTGCTTCACGGCATGTAGGTTCGAGTCCTATCACCCGCACTTTTTTTGACGCTTAATGCAAGATGCTGACCGCTTAACGCAGAGACTGCCTCAGCATTAAGCGTTTTTTTTATCCGGCAACCGGCTTCTGAAAATTGCCATTAAGGCGCTAAGTCACCAAGTAACTCCCACATAGCTGCCATTCCTTCGTGCCTTTGTGACTTCATGGCAGAAAATACAAACAAGGAATTATTATTGCTTCATACAAGAACATTTAAACTATTATGGCAACCGTTACCAGAGAAAACATCGGTTTATTGAATGATAAGATCACTGTGAAAGTGAGCCAGGAAGATTATCTTCCCAATTTTGACAAAGCAGTAAAGCAACTCAGCAAAACCGCCAATATACCAGGATTCCGTAAAGGAATGGTACCTGTAGGCATGGTAAAAAAGATGCATGGTCAGGCCATTTTCGCGGATGAAGTATTGAAAACAGTGGAAAAAGAGTTGATGGGATATATCCAGAACGAGAAGGTGGAAATATTTGCACAGCCACTGTCCCTGGACAAAGAAGCGAGAAATTTCGATATCAATAGCCCGTCTGAATACAACTTCGATTTCGAAATCGGTCTGAAACCAGCTTTCGAAGTGACTCCACTTGAGTCCGGAAAGACTACCCTGACACGTTACAAGATCAAGGCTACTCCGGAAATGCTGAACGAAGAGATTGAGCGCCTGCAGTTAAGAGGTGGTAAATCTGAAGAAGTTGAAGCGATTTCTTCTGAAAATAATGTACTCGGCCTGAATGTTGTTGAAACAGACGCTCAGGGTACGCCTGTAGAGGGTGGTCTGCAGAAAGAAGTTTCTTTCCTCGTAAAGAATTTCTCTGCGGCTACACAGAAAGAACTGCAGGGTAAGAAAAAAGAAGATAGCATTGTAGTGCTGGCTTCTGCTGCGATCGATGCAGATAAACTGGTGTGGTTCCAGCACGACGTACTGGGTCTGCACGAAGATATCTCTGCGAAATACTATAAACTGACTATTACCAAGGTAGAATTAATAGAGAAAAGAGAACTGAACGAAGAGTTTTTCAAAGAAGTATTCAATGCTGAAGAAATCACTACTGAAGCAGCCTTCCGCGAAAAACTGCAATCAGAAATAGAAAAATCCTGGGATGCCGAAAGCCGCAACCGCCTGCACAACGACCTGTTCGAAGTGCTGGTTCACGAGACGCCTATTGAGCTGCCTAAGGATTTTCTGAAACGTTGGCTGCAGACCGGTGGCGAAAAGCCAAAAACCGCTGAAGAAGCTGACAAAGAATATCCAGGTTTTGATCATCAGTTACGCTGGACACTCATCAGCGATAAACTGATCCGCGAAAATCAGCTGGACGTTTCTTTCGACGAGGTGAAAGAAGCTGCTAAACAGAAAGTTATGGGCTATTTTGGTGGTGCTGCTGCTACCGATGGCGCTGACTGGCTGGACAGCTACCTGGAGCGTCTGCTGCAGGATGAGAAATTCGTGGACCAGACCTACCGCGAAATGGTGACCCAGAAATTGTTTGATTGGGCAGAAAATAAGGTAAATGTGAAGGAAGAGGAAGTAACAGCCGAAGAATTTGCTAAATTACCTAATAAACATCACCATCATGAACATTAATAACGAATTCAGGAAATATGCCATCCAGCATAGAGGGATCAGCAGCCTGGTAGTAGATAGCTATACCCGTCATCAGATCAATGCCCTGACGCCAAACATCATCGAGGAACGCCCGATGAACATGGCAATCATGGACGTGTTTTCTCGTTTGATGATGGATCGTATCATTTTCATGGGAGACCCTGTAAATGACTATGTAGCGAATATCATTACTGCTCAGTTACTGTTCCTGGAATCTACAGACCGTACCCGTGATATACAGATGTATATCAACAGTCCAGGTGGTAGCGTTTATGCAGGTTTAGGTATATATGACACAATGCAGATCATCGCTCCTGATGTAGCAACTATCTGTACTGGTATGGCCGCCTCTTTCGGCGCTGTACTGCTGGTAGCTGGTACAAAAGGTAAGCGTACCGCGCTGAAACACGCAAGGGTGATGATTCACCAGCCTCATGGTGGTGCAGAAGGTCAGACTTCCGACATCGAAATCACTGCACGTGAGTTCGTTAAGCTGAAAAAAGAGCTGAACGAAATCATCGCTACCCATTGCGGTCAGCCAGTGAAGAAAGTCGAGAAAGACTCAGATCGTGACTATTGGATGACTGCTGATGAAGCAAAAGAATACGGCATCATTGATGACGTACTCACCAGAAATCCAAGAAAACAGCAGGAAAACAACACTCCGCAATAATAGATTACGGAAAAAGTTAAATGAAAAAGGGTGCGAAAATGACTTTTCAGCACCCTTTTTTTATCTAATTCCATTCCCCCTTTTAATGTACCTTTGTAAGCTATGAAAGAGTCCAAAATCCGTTGCTCATTTTGCAACCGTTCAAAAGATGAAGTGCAGATACTGATTGCTGGTGCTGAAGGTCATATCTGTGAGAACTGTGTCGCAAACGCGCAGGAAATCATAGAACAGGAGCTGTTTCAGCAACAAGGCAAGAAAGCGCCTTCCCACTTCGTTCCTAAGGTGGCGAAGCCGGTAGAGATTAAGAAATTCCTGGATGAATATGTAATTGGACAGGACGACGCGAAAAAAATACTGGCCGTTGCCGTTTATAACCACTACAAACGTCTGAATCAACAAGTTGGTGATGACGATGTGGAAATCGAGAAATCCAATATCATCATGGTAGGAGAAACCGGTACGGGTAAAACCCTGCTGGCTAAATCTATCGCACGTCTGCTGAATGTACCGTTTACCATCGTAGATGCGACCGTATTTACGGAAGCAGGTTACGTAGGTGAAGACGTAGAAAGCATCCTGACCCGCCTGTTACAGGTATGTAACTACGATGTAGAGGCTGCTGAACGTGGTATTGTATATATCGATGAGATCGATAAGATCGCACGTAAAAGCGATAACCCTTCCATCACCCGCGACGTAAGCGGTGAAGGTGTACAACAGGGTCTGCTCAAACTGCTGGAAGGTACCGAAGCACTCGTACCACCACAGGGCGGTCGTAAACACCCTGAGCAGAAACTTATCAAAGTAAATACACAGAATATCCTGTTTATATGCGGTGGCGCATTCGACGGCGTTGATAAAATCATCAGCCGCAGGGTGCAGACACACAGTATCGGCTTCACCGTTAACACTGACAGAGAAGAAGAGAACAAAAAGCACATTCTTCGCTACATCAATTCCCAGGATCTCAAGGCTTTCGGTCTGATCCCTGAATTGCTGGGTCGTCTGCCGGTAGTGACTTACCTGAACTCACTCGATCATGAAGCGCTGAAAGCTATTCTGACCGAGCCGAAAAATGCACTGGTAAAACAATACAAGAAACTGTTCAAAGTGGAAGGTATTGAGCTGGTAATCGAAGACGATGCAGTAGATTATATCGTTGAGAAAGCAATGGAATATAAACTCGGCGCACGTGGTCTCCGCTCCATCTGTGAAGTGGTACTGAGCGACGCAATGTTTAACCTGCCTTCTTCTAGTGAAAGTACCTTTGTACTGACAAGGGCTTATGCAGAAGAAAGACTGGACAAATCGACTCTCGTACAGCTGAAAGTCGCTTAATAAACGCACTATACTAATACTACAGGGAAATAAAAAAGGCGTCCGCTATTCACGGACGCCTTTTCTTTTTTACAGACTATCCCGCGTGATCACCGCCTGCTCTTCATCACTTCTCACAGCAACCGTATAATAGGAATAACGTCCTTTCATATCTTTCAGGGTCACCTTAAATCTGGCAGTACTATCTTTTTTATGAATATGGTACTTCAATGAGAACAACGAGGGTAATGCATAGGGAGCGCTCATGGTTTTATCAGCTGGCTCGATCTTCCCTTCCAGGCTTTTTATAGCAGTCATGCTGATGTCCTTTCCTGTATGCTCCATGACCAGCTCATCCTGCTCACCATAACTGTTTACTTTCCTTACATCAAAGATCCGCTTGTCTTCTATATGCCCAACTTGCTTCAGCGATAGGTTTTTAACCCCAAATAGGGCCATATTACGGTTCTTTAAGGTAATTCCCCTAAGCGCATCAATGCGGACCCATTCGGGCTGAATAGTGGGTATATGATCATCAAATAGCTCAGCCAGGTTTTCCGCACGATAAAACTGGCCACTTAGCGTATCTGCCACCTGCAACAGCAAAGCGGAATCTTTCACAGATAATACTTTCGCATATATCGGCCGCTCCCGCTCACCAAAGACTTTCTTACCAAACCTGAGATAGTCATTCTCAACAGCATGATTGAGCTGTTCCCTGATACCGGCGGTATTGTTCCAGTCAGCCCGCTCACTGTTACCACTAAAGCTCTCCACTTCTGTCCTTATTATATTGACGCCAAAGAAGACCAGCAATCCAATTAACAGCACGCCTGGAAGTAGAAAACTTATCAGCGGAGCGCCAGGGTCATACAACTTCCAGAGCGCTTCTTCATGCAGCTCATTGACCTTATACGATTTACGCTTGTTTTCCTTACTACGGGCAATCCATTCCGCGTCTACCGGCATAACAGGAAGATAAAAGAGATGCATATAGTGTTGTACATACTCAAAGCGGCTGATATCAGCCGGTACTTCCATTTTTAACTCGGAAGGATAGATCGTTTTCCTGACATAGGAATTAGTGCCAAAAATGAATAACATAGGTATAGTCTTATAAGGCAGGGAATAATGTCATAGCAGTATTACTATTGATGGGCATAAGCCGTTGCCCGATGTATATCTTCAGCACAAACCGGCCATAGCAAAGACGGTTATGCCGGACTAACATATACGATTAAGTTAGCAGCAGCAATCTTCTTTCTAATAATGCGGCTTATACCTGATGCGTTTTTTATCATGCTTCATAGGATATGCTTTTCCGTGTAGTACGCAGCCAGTCCTTTTACAAGGAAGGCCAGCGCCACGACAGTGATCAGCATCAATGGTCCCAGACAGGCCCAGAGAGAAACACGGGGATGATAGATAGCATTGAGTTGCGCAGCTATGTCCTCCGGCAATTTTTCAATCACATTCTCTTTATTACGTGCATACCAGCCGGCTTTCGTCGGTAACACCGGGATCTGACAGATGTGAAAGTAATACTGGACATATTCGAGTTGCAACGCGCCAGGCATTGCGTCAATGCATCCTGCCTCTTCTTTGGATAGGGCTCGCCTGGTAAAATGGCGGATTCCAACAGGTATTCTGCTCATAGGTATAGGGGATTGCTCCGGCAAAAATAGAATATAATTCATACTTACTGCATTTTCTCCTACCTTTAAACTCAAAGTAATACGATATGGACCTCTTAAAAGAACTTCAAGAAAAAGCCGGACTCTCCAATGAGCAGGCAGTGAAAACTTTCGAAATACTGAAAGAGTATGTAAGGGGAAAAGTGCCCGTATTTCTGTCAGGTACTGTAGAAAAATGGTTTGCAGATATTGAAAAAAGAGCAGGCACTAGTGGCACAACCGATGAAAGTAAAGAAAATGATTTCCTGGAGCACTAAACCAGGAGTAAAGGATAATAAAAGGCCGATCTGTCTGAGACAGATCGGCCTTTTTCCTTTTCGTCCGGTAGTCGATCACATACCTGGGACTTACTAACAGTTAGAGCGATCGTTTATACACTCTCCGCAGGACAAAAAAACATCCGCTTTGTGGAAGCGGATGCTTTTCTTGTGGGTTGCGTAAAAATGTTTCGATTGTCTTTCTTTTTGTTGAAGGTTGATAAATGGTAAAGAGTGATGAATTAACCCAAATTTAACGTTCTTAATCCACAATTCCATCACCCTAAGCCACTAACAGTCATTTTTTTGCAAAAAAAGATAATAATAATCTTCACATTATAATTTTAAAATATAGTTAAACAACTATATCATAGTGTTGTAACAATTATTTTACCCTCGAATAATATTTTGATCAGAATATATATTTTGTTGATAAAAAGTTTGAAGTCTGATCATTTACGATTCGATTGAGCAAATTTTTGTTCATTTCCGATTGTTTTGTGGCAACCATTGAACGAATCGAAAATGCACGCAATGCATCTGGTACACTTAATGTACCTTCTGCAGAATCCTTACGTCCTGTGAACGGATATACGTCGGGACCACGCTGACACTGGCAATTGATATTAACGCGGCTTACCTGGTTCACCAGCGGATCTATCAGCGAAGCCAGTTCGTCAGCATCATTGGAGAACAGGCTTACCTGCTGACCATGATCTGATTCAATCAGGTATTCGATCGGCGTTTCGATATCATCAAATGGGATGACTGGAATTACCGGACCAAATTGCTCCTCTCTGTATAATTTCATCTTATCGTTTACCGGATATAACACCGCCGGGTACACGAATGATTCATAGGCAGCACCGCCGTTTTCATTGATGATCTTTGCGCCGTTGGCAATGGCGTCATCAATACACTCCTTCAGGTAAGCCGGTTTCTGCGGTTCTGGTAATGGGGTCAGGAACACGCCTTTTTCCCATGGCATACCGATTTTCAGCTGGCTGATAGCGGCACTGAGTTTCTGCAGGAATACATCTGCCACTTTGCTGTGCACAAATATGATCTTCAGGGCAGTACAACGCTGTCCGTTAAATGACAATGAACCCAGTACCGTTTCCTGTACCGCAAGGTCAAGATCCGCCTTATCAGAGATAATAGCAGCATTTTTAGCATCCAGTCCGAGGATGGCTCTCAGACGGTTTACTTTCGGGTGCATTTTCTTCAGCTGATTAGCCACCCTACTGCTACCTATCAGTGTCAGGACATTGATCTTACCCGTTTCCATCAACGGACCGATAATTACGTTACCACGACCGTAGATGGTATTTACAACACCTTTCGGGAAACAGCTGGCAAAAGCTTCCAGCAGTGGATAGTGTAATAAAGTACCGTGTTTCGGTGGTTTGAACAGTATTGTATTCCCCATGATCAGCGCAGGGATCAGCGTGGTAAAGGTTTCATTCAGCGGGTAGTTGAATGGTCCCATACAAAGCACTACGCCCAATGGAGAACGCCTGATCTGGGCGATAATACCCTGTTCAATTTCAAAGCGGCTGGAGTTGCGGTCCAGATCTTTAAGTGCGTCTATGGTCGTGTTGATATATTCGATAGTACGGTCAAACTCTTTAACGGAATCGGCATAAGATTTACCGATCTCCCACATAATGAGTTGAACGATCTCCGGTTTCTTTTCGATCATCTTACCCGTGAATTTCTCCATACAGGCAATACGTTCAGGAACCGGCATTGTAGGCCATTCTCCGCGACCGTCATTGTAGGCGAGTACTGCTGCATCCAGCGCGGCCATCGCCTCTTCCGGGCCACATAAAGGATAGGAACCAATCACTTTTCTCTCCAGTCCGTTGGCTGTCTGAATACAGATCGGAGATAACACTGTATGCACATCGCCATTCCATGGTTTCATCTCACCACCTGAAAGGTATTCCCGCTGATGTACTTCCTTCTCCAGCCTGTATTCGGCTGGAATTGCGTCAGCTGTAGGGAACATTTGGTGTAATTGTTCTTCAAAGCTCATGACATAGTTAATTTAGTCAGATGAAGATAAGAAAAGGTGTGAAGAGAGTATAGCCCACATGCCTCAGTCTTTGAAATTGATAACTATTTCTGTCTTTCATACAAGTAATAGCGGAAAACGGCAGCCAATATGGTCCTTAAAACAAATAAAAAACCGCCGGGCAACGCCCGACGGTGTGACCACTTATAACAATCTGTTCCTATTATTTTAACGCTTCGCGGGCGATCACCAGCTTCTGTATTTCAGAAGTACCCTCTCCTATTGTACACAATTTGGCGTCACGGTAGAATTTCTCCACCGGGAAGTCTTTTGTATAGCCATAACCACCAAAGATCTGTACAGCTTCATTAGCTGCTTTTACCGCCACCTCTGAGGCATAGTATTTCGCCATAGCGGCGTGTTGCGTCACCTTCGCCCCTCTTGTTTTACCATCTGCGGCCTGCATGGTCAGTAATTCTGCCGCCATGATCTCTGTGGCCATATCCGCCAGTTTAAATGAGATACCCTGAAAACTGGCAATTGGCTTGTCAAACTGGTGTCTTTCCTGTGCATATTTCAACGCAGCTTCATAAGCGCCTTTTGCGATACCAAGCGAAAGTGCGGCGATAGAAATACGTCCGCCATCCAATACTTTCATCGACTGAATAAAACCATCTCCTTCATTACCCAGCATGTTGGCTACCGGTATACGACAATTGTCAAATATCATTTCTGCGGTCTCAGAAGCCCGCATACCCAATTTATTTTCCTTTTTACCACCACTGAAACCCGGCGTTCCTCTTTCCACCACAAAAGCGCTCATACCATGGCTATCCCTGACATCTCCCGTTCTCGCGATCACAACGGCCACATCGCCGCTTTTACCATGTGTAATCCAGCATTTGGTACCATTGAGTACCCATTCATCTCCTTCCCTGCGTGCTACGCATTTCATATTCATGGCATCAGAACCTGTATTCGGCTCTGTTAGTCCCCAGGCGCCAATCCATTCAGCACTGGCGAGTTTTGGCAGATAACGCTGTTTCTGCTCTTCTGATCCGAATTGCAGAATATGACCGGTACAGAGTGAATTATGTGCTGCCACGCTCAATCCGATAGCGCCACAGATCTTTGCTATTTCACTGATCACGGTGACATACTCCAGGTATCCCAGGCCGCTGCCGCCATATTTTTCGGGTACGAGTACGCCCATAAGCCCCAGTTCTCCCAACTGTTTGAATAACTGAACAGGAAAAGATTGATTCTCATCCCATTCAAGGATATAGGGTTGCATATGTATCTTTCCGAAATCGCGAATCACCTGTGTAATCTGTTGCTGCATTTCAGTGGGCTCAAAGTTCATAAAGGGGAATTTTCTGTTTTGATGTAATGTTCAATTTTACGATAAATACTATCATCTACCAATGGTATGCCAAGAAGGTCATCCAGTCGCCTGAAAGCCCCGTGGTTACTACGATACAGTATGATTAACCGCGCCAGTTTATAGCGGATATATGGATGTTGTGCCAAAGATTTTTCATCCGTCTGATTGAGGTCCAGTTTTTTTAGTGAAACTGTAGACAATCTGAGGTACGGTTGAATTTTATTAAATGTACTGTCCGGCAATCCGAAAGTCTCGCCTATCTGTGCGACTGTATAGAATCCGCCCAGCCTATCCCTGAATTTCACAATGCGCGCTGCCAGCACCGGTCCGATACCCGGGAGTGCTTCCCATTGCATTGAATCAGCGGTGTTGATATCCAGTTGCGGGATGCGCTTTCCCACCTTATAAGGTTGTCTGGCAGCAAAGGCAGTCCCTGACGGATAACCGGTATCTTTTTTCGCTACCGGGGCGGAAATACGCACGTATGGTAACAGTTCACAGGCAAGTACAGGCGATAGTCCATAGATCCGCAACAGATCTTCTTTACGGCGGAATTGCCCTCCCTTATCCCGATAGCGTGCTATCATCCGGATAGTACGCTCCGGTAGCCCGAGCGCGCTCCATCCTTCAGCATCAATTGTATTCGGATCAAAGTAAAATCGCTGGTGATGTTTTACGTCATCACTTCCTTTAACAGCTGTCGCAGACAAAGACGAACGGAATGCCCTGACCTCAGCCAGCAAAGTACTGTCCGTCTTCAGGGCTGCCGGTGGCATACAATACTCCCACAAAGCAGGTGTTGCTGCACAGACAACTGTTACTAATAACAGTAATAAAATTCCCTGCCGTTCTTTGACTGAAAAGCTGCAATAAGCCTTCCATAATGCCTGCTTCATGGGTTAACGATTTTAAAGCAGGGCAAATTATCGCATAAATAGCCGGATTTGGTTAATACGAAGTTAAACTCACCGGAGAATAACAGTGGCTGTCAGTGAAGGCGTACAGTCCATTACCTTGCAGTGTGCAAATGATTCTCCGGGCGCCAGTTCAAACCTGATTTTGTCACCTGGATGCAGCCCATCTCCCAGATGGCCTGTACCGGAAACGTGTGCTTCAAAAACATGTTCATAACGTGCTCCGTTGTGACAGTTGGTCCAGGCTACACCATAATCCCGGTTAGTGACTGCCACAACGGTTGTTGTGCAGGACTGATATACAACGATGCCTACATAATATTGATCCTCGTCTTTACGGCAGCCAGTGAAGAGCAGCCATAAAAGAATGCTACAGAATAACAAAGAGGTTGATCGTATATAGATAAAATTTTGAGGTTAATTGCCGGTAATCACAATCGTCTCATAGTTGATAGGGCCACAATCCCCCATATCGCATTTCATTTCTGGTTCTTTCTGAACGATATTGAAGTTAAATGCTGCTTCTGCCGCTATGCCATTCCGGTTAATGATATTGACACCGATCACATGTTGGAAAGTCTGCTGATTGTGGCAGTTGGTCCATTCCGCACCAATATCTTTATTCAGCACCTGTACAACGGTCGTTGCGCAGGAAGAATAGATGATCTTGCCTCTCAATCCTTTCTGAAGGATGTTATTATCCTTCGCGTCATCTTTGCTACAGCCGGCTGATGCCATCAACAGGCCGCTTAACAGTATCATCGCAGATAAAGGTTTCATGTAAGGGATATTTTAGTCAGTTGTCGGTAATACGTATCGTTGCTGATCCGAAAGAAGCACACGCCATCACTCAATGTAGTATTGAGTACATGTTCATAGGTTTGCTGATCATGACAATTGGTCCATCCGGAGCCTGTATTGCTATAAAGTACCACTCTTCCTTCGGATCCTTTTTCTGATGCGGATTGATCGTCATTCTTATCACAGGCAGGGAGAAACAGGAACAGCCCTGTTAATGACAGTGAAACAGCTACAAATCGCATAGAAGGGGATTTCCAGTAAAACGGGTATTACAGGCTAAAAGTTACAGTATCACTTCCAGGCCGTCATAGGCGAGCGCCATACCATGCGGCAGCTCTGCAGATACTTCTTCATGTAATCCCAGCTGATGACTGATATGTGTAAAATAAACCTGGGGAACGCCCAGTTCTCTGGCAAGTTCGATGCCTTCGCCAAGCGTAAAGTGAGAGATATGTTTTTCTTTTCTGAGGGTATTCAATACCAGCACTTTGGAACCGATGATCTTCTTTTTTTCTTCTTCGGCGATAAAGTTGGCGTCGGTGATATAAGTAAAATCGTTAAAGCGGAATCCCATCACCGGCATACGGTGATGCATTACATTGATAGGGGCGATATCCAGTCCGTTAACATTGAAAGACGCATTGGTCAGTGTACGCAGGTTTAGCTCCGGAATACCGGGATATTTCTGTTCTGCGAAAGCATAGGAGAACTCATTACGGATCACCTGCTGACTGAATTCCGTCGCATAGATATCAATGGCCCGCTGCTGGAAATAGTTGAAAGCGCGGATATCGTCCATACCCGCGATATGGTCTTTATGTGAATGGGTGATCAGCACTGCTTCCAGGTGTTTTACACCGGCTCTGAGCATCTGATAACGGAAATCCGGTGTGGTATCTACCACAATATTACCGGCGGGCGTATCACTGATCAGGATGCTGCTGCGAAGACGCTTGTCCTTTGAGTTGGAGGAAACACAGACCTGACAGCCACAGGCGATTACAGGTACGCCCTGTGATGTACCTGTGCCTAAAAAGGTTACTTTCAATTTTCTGAAGGTTGTTCGGGTGAAGGTGATTTTTCTTCGGTGTTGTCTTCTGCGTCCGGCGCATTCCTGTTTTCCAGTACCTGTTTGTAAAGTTTCAGGGACTCCGGCGACAGCATAGTTTCATCCAGATCCATACCGCCAAGGATATCAAGGAGGGTATTGATACGGCCTTCCAGGTTCAGGAATTTGTTAACTACAACCACCTTCTTGTGCTCAAGTACACAATAGCCTGAGTTGAACGTTCCTTTTTCAAAACGCAACTCATACTTAGCCTCTCCAAATATTTTTTCGAGGCGGGTGAGGTTATTGGGCGTGACTTTAAAATTCATTCGGCAAAAATAAGGAAAAAGCCGGGAGCTCCTATTTACTCACCAGTCTGGCCACAGGTACGATCACTTCTTCCAGTGATATACCGCCATGCTGAAAAGTATTCCGGTAGAAATTAACAAAGTAATTATAATTATTAGGATAGCAGAGATAGCCGTCTTCTTTCGCAAATATATAAGAGGAATTCACGTTCGGCCTGGGCAGTCCGGCTTCTTTCGGATCTCTGAACGCCAGTACTTCCTTTGCCTCGTAATTAAGGTTACGGCCATGCTTATAGCGCAGATTGGTAGTGGTCTGCTTATCTCCGATCACTTTGATCGGCGTTTTGACGCGCACGTTACCATGGTCGGTCGCTATGATCAGGTTTATCTTTTTTTCCGAGATTTTTTTCAGTGCCTGGTGCAGCGGAGAGTGTTCAAACCAACTGGCGGTAATGGAGCGATAAGACATTTCATCTGCGGCCAGTTCCTTCAGCACTTCCATTTCGGTACGTGCGTGACTGAGCATATCCACGAAATTGTAGACAATGACATTCAGGGGATAGGCCATCAGGTTGTGAATATTGTTAACCAGGTGCTGTCCGTCATTATGGGTGGTTACCTTGGTGTAGGAAAACCGTGTATCCATTTTCAGGCGGCGCAGCTGGTCGGCAAAGAAATGTTCTTCATGCAGGTTTTTCCCACCTTCCTCATCGTCATTTTTCCATTCCTGCGGAAAACGGCTTTCAATATCTACCGGCAGCATACCCGCGAAAATCGCGTTACGGCTGTACTGGGTAGAGGTAGGCAGGATACTATAAAAAGTATCTTCCTGCACCAGACGGAACGATTCCAGGAAGATCGGCAAAATGGCCTTCCACTGGTCCAGGCGCAGGTTATCTATTATAATGACAAAATTGGCGACTTCGCTGTCCAGGGAGGGTACGATCTTATCCCGGAACAGGGTATGCGACATTACAGGTGCCTCCTTGGCCTTGGGACTTACCCAGCTGGCGTAGTTACGGCTGATAAATTTGGCAAACTCCGTATTGGCTTCCGCCTTTTGGGTATTCAGTACTTCCAGCAATTCCGGACTGTTGGTTTTACCCATTTCCATCTCCCAGTATACCAGTTTCTTGTAAATATCCATCCATTCATTGTAGTCAGGGTTGGAGTTGAGCGCCATAAACAGGCTGCGGAACTCCTGTTGGTAAGCGATGGTGGTCTTTTCAGCCACAAGACGCTTGTTGTCAATGATCTTTTTCAGGGACAGGAGTACCTGGTTAGGATTCACGGGTTTGATCAGGTAATCCGTGATCTGTGAACCGATAGCTTCATCCATCACATTCTCTGCCTCATTCTTGGTGATCATCACTACCGGGATCTGCTGATCGATCTCTTTGATCTTACCCAGCGTTTCCAACCCGGTTATACCCGGCATAGATTCATCCAGGAGCACCACATCGACCACCTGCTCCTTCAGGAACTCAAGCGCGTCATACCCATTGGTGAGTGCTGACACTTTGTAGCCCTTTGTTTCCAGGAACATAATCTGTGATTTCAGTGATTCTATCTCGTCATCTACCCAAAGTATATTTATTTGACTCATTCAAGTAAGGTGTTTATAGTAAGGTAAAGAATAGTTGGCGCTAACAACTATCGTACTCAAGTTAAGATATCATTTGGTCAAAAACCGTTCCTCCGCCTTCCGGGGGACACAATAAATTGTTAAAAAACAACATGTTCCGTAAGCTATCGTCAAATATTAATAATTTCGATCATAAAAATAGTTAAAATAGCGGGTAAGATAGGGGAAAGACTTCCTTCGTGCGTCTATACATTAGAAAAAGTTACAGATAATAATTCCTTAACGTAGCTTTGTCTAGCTAAAGGAGAACGGTCAATGGCAGAACGCAAGCGTAAAATTGTAAACGATCCGGTATATGGTTTCATCACGATTGACCATCCGTTGATCTTTACATTGATTTCCCATCCTTATTATCAGCGCCTGCGCAGGATCCATCAGATGGCGCTGGCGCACCTTGTTTATCCGGGCGCAATGCATACCCGTTTCCATCATAGCATGGGAGCCTATCACCTGATGTGCTGTGCGCTCTCGGAACTGAAGGGGAAGGGAGTGGATATCACAGAAGAGGAAGAGGTTGCTGCAAAGATGGCCATACTTTTGCATGATATAGGTCATGGGCCGTATTCACATGCACTGGAGAATGGCATTATTGAAGGTGTATCGCATGAAGAGATCAGTCAGTGGCTGATGGAGGAACTGAACAAGGAAATGGATGGAGCACTGACGCTGACGATAGAGATATTCAACGGCCGGTACCATAAGACGTTCCTGCACCAGCTGGTATCCAGTCAGTTGGATGTAGACAGAATGGACTACCTGAACAGGGACAGCTTCTATACGGGCGTTTCTGAGGGGGTGATCAGCTACGACAGGATCATTAAGATGCTGACTGTACACCGTGGGGAACTCATGGTGGAAGAGAAAGGAATTTATTCAATAGAGAAGTTCATTATAGCGAGGAGGCTGATGTACTGGCAGGTATACCTGCATAAAACGGTACTGAGTGCGGAGAATCTGCTGGTTAAAATATTGCGCAGGGCCAAAGAACTGGCTTTACAGGGCGTTACGCTTTTTGCCTCACCGGCCTTGCAGTATTTTCTATACCATACTATTACCGCGGCCAACTTTGAGCAGGAACCGTCCTGTCTGCAGCAGTTCTGTCTGCTGGATGACTATGACATTATGGGCGCCATTAAAGTCTGGGCGCAACATCCGGACAAAGTGCTCTCCTTATTATGTAAATGGCTCATTGACAGAAACTTATTCAAATGCGTCCTGAATAGTGAGGCATTTGACATAGAAAGTATCCAGCTGCTGAAACAAAAGGTACAACGGGAATATGGCATTAGCGGCGCCGACCTGGATTATTTTGTTTTTACCGGAACTGCCTGCCTCAGTACATATAATATGAACAACGAGAAGATTAACATTCTTTTCAAAGACGGCACTGTAAAAGACATTTCCTCCATTGATAATGCCCTGATTAGTCATACTCTGGCTATACCCGTAAAAAAATTCTACATTTGTCATCCAAAAATCTGATGAATGGCTAATTATCAATTAAGAATAAAAAAAATACGATAGGCAAAATTGAGCGTTTTGATAGCTGGTCAGATTCGGATAACATATATTAATTAATAACTATGCAGTTTAGCGCATTACAATTGGCTACCATGTTGGATGGTAAGCTGGAAGGCAACCCGGACGTAAAAGTGAGCAACATCGCCAAGATCGAAGAGGCGGGTGAAGGGATGCTCAGCTTTATCGCCAATCCTAAGTACGAAGAGTTTATCTATACGACCAATGCCTCCATACTGATAGTGAATGAGAGCCTTGTAACGGAAAAACCTGTAAAATCGACGCTTATCAGGGTAAAAGACGCCTACAGCGCCTTCGCCCTTTTACTTGAAAAATATAAGCAGATCATGAGTAATAAGACGGGTATTCAACAACCGTCTCATATTCCTGCATCTGTAAAGACCGGACAGAATGTTTTCATCGGTGCTTTCGCCTATCTGGGTGAGAATGTCGTGATCGGTAACAACGTAAAGATCTACCCTGGAGTTTATCTGGGTGATAACGTGATCGTACAGGACGATACAACTATCTTCCCTGGCGTAAAGGTGTACGAGAATTGTGTACTGGGTAGCCGTGTGATATTACACGCAGGTTGTGTGATCGGAGGAGATGGCTTTGGTTTTGCACCTCAGCCTGACGGTACCTATAAAAAAGTACCGCAGATCGGTAATGTGATCATTCATGATGATGTTGAGATCGGCGCCAATACCACTATTGACCGTGCAACTATGGGTTCTACGATCATCCGCCAGGGCGTAAAGCTGGACAACCTGATCCAAATCGCGCACAACGTAGATGTAGACACCAATACAGTTATAGCAGCACAGACGGGTATTTCCGGCAGTACTAAAATTGGTAAGAACTGTGTGATTGGTGGTCAGGTTGGCTTGGTTGGACACATCCAGCTGGCTGATGGCACCAAAATCAATGCACAGAGCGGCCTGTCTAAATCTATTGCAGAACCGAATTCAGCCCTAATGGGATCTCCTGCTTTTGATTATAAAAGCTCCTTAAAAAGTCAGGCAATTTTTAGAAATTTGCCCGATCTGGAAAAACGTGTGAAGGAATTGGAAGACATGGTAAAACAACTGCTTTCCGTGCGGGAAGGTGTTTGATGATTAAGTAGGACAAACAGTTATAGCAAAATATGGATAATCAACAGTCGTCTAATCAACACACGATTAAAGACCCAGTTACAATATCGGGTGTTGGTTTACACACAGGAGCCCATGTAAATATGACTCTGAAGCCGGCTACCCCCGGTTATGGTATTAAATTTCAGCGTGTGGATCTGCCAGGACAACCTGTAGTGAAAGCCGATGTAGATTATGTTGTGGATACATCCCGCAGCACAACGCTTGAACACAATGGCGCCCGCGTTAGTACGATAGAGCACATCATGGCTGCCCTGGTTGGTACCGGCGTAGACAATGTGCACATTGAAATCGATGGTCCTGAAATCCCTATCATGGATGGTAGTTCCTACCCTTTTATCCAGAAAATAGAGGAAGCAGGTATTGCAGAACAGGATGCGAAAAAAATATGGTATACGATTGATACCAACATCAGCTTCTACGACGATAAAAAGAACGTAGAAATGGTAGCATTACCAGCTGTTGACTATCGCATCACCTGCATGATCGATTTCAACTCTCCGATATTAGGTACACAGCACGCTAATCTTAACAGCCTGCAGGATTTCAAACAGGAAGTAGCGCCATGCCGCACCTTCGTGTTTCTGCACGAACTCGAATACCTGATATCCAACAACCTGATCAAAGGCGGCGATATTAATAACGCTATTGTGATCGTAGATAAAGCGGTAAGTGAAGAACAACTGGGCCATCTGGCAAAAGTGTTCAACCGTGAACATATCAGCGTAGCACAGCGGGAAGGTATCCTCAATAATATTCAGCTTCACTTCCCGAATGAACCGGCACGTCACAAACTGCTGGACATCGTGGGAGACCTCGCACTGGTAGGTGTGCCTATTAAGGCGCATATCATTGCAAACCGTCCCGGACATGCTTCCAACGTGGAGTTTGCCCGTAAGATCAAGCAATATATCAAGAAGAACAAGCATATCAAGGATATGCCTGTATACGATCCTAGTAAACCAGCTGTCTTCGACGTACCACGTATTGAAAGAACATTGCCGCATCGTTTTCCGATGCTGCTGGTGGACAAGATCATCGATCTCACCGATACGCAAGTAGTAGGTATCAAGAACGTTACCTTCAACGAACCATTTTTCCAGGGGCACTTCCCAAGTAATCCGGTGATGCCGGGTGTACTCCAGGTGGAAGCACTGGCACAATGTGGTGGCATTCTTGCACTCAGCACTGTTCCGGATCCTCATAATTACGATACCTACTTTATCAAGATAGACAACTGTAAGTTCAAGCAGAAAGTGGTTCCCGGAGATACCATGATCCTGAAAATGGAATTACTTAGCCCTATCAGGAGAGGTATAGTGGAAATGAGAGGAACCGTATTTGTAGGTAACAAGGTAGTTACTGAAGGTGACCTGACCGCTCAAATCATTAAAACAAGAGAAAGCTAAACCATAGCAATGATCCATCCGCTTACTTACATTCACCCGGACGCGAAGGTTGCGCCAAACGTGAAAATCGATCCGTTTACCGTTATTCACAAAAATGTTGAAATCGGTGAAGGCACCTGGATCGGTTCAAACGTCACTATTATGGAAGGCGCAAGGATCGGCAAGAACTGCCGTATCTTCCCCGGGTCTGTAATTTCCGCTATCCCGCAAGACCTCAAATTTGCTGGCGAAGACACTACAACCGAAATCGGAGACAACACCACCATCAGAGAGTATGTAACCATTAACCGAGGAACCAAGGACAAATGGAAAACCGTTATCGGCAAGAATTGCCTGATCATGGCCTATAGCCATATTGCTCACGACTGCGAAGTTGGTAACAGCTGCGTATTCTCCAACAGCACTACACTGGCAGGTCATATCACCGTGGGCGACTACGTGGTACTTGCAGGTATGGTGGCTGTACAACAATTCTGTAAAATTGGCGATCATGCCTTTGTTACAGGTGGCTCCCTGGTAAGAAAAGACGTGCCGCCTTTCGTAAAAGCAGCCCGTGAACCGCTGTCTTACGTAGGTGTAAACTCTATCGGTCTCAAAAGAAGAGGTTTCTCACTCGAAAAGATCAATCACATACTTGACATATACCGTGTGATATTCGTGAAAGGATACAAGCTCTCCAAAGCAATCAGTATCATCGAAGCGGAATATCCCGCCACCGACGAAAGAGATGAAATACTCTCCTTCATCCGTGAATCCGGCCGGGGCATTATGAAAGGTTATACGTCACTAGCCGGCGACGAATGAAAATAACGCTCGACCAGACAGGCAAACGCTTTAACTACGACTGGATCTTCCGTCGTGTTTCCGCTACCTTCGAACAGGGCGGACGATATGCCATACTGGGTCCCAATGGCTCGGGAAAATCTACTCTATTACAGGTTATAAGCGGGCACCTTCACCAGAACGAAGGTACCGTTACCTATAGCACTCCGGAAGAACTGCTCAGTCATGATCAGTTTTTCCGGCATTGTGCCATCGCTGCTCCCTATCTTGAACTGGTGGAAGAATTCACTCTCGCAGAAAGCCTGCAATTCCACCTGCAGTTCAAAAACTTAATTCCCGATATTACTCCTGCTGATGCTGTAGCCATCGTTGGCCTGGAGAAATCCATGCATAAACAGGTCCGCAACTTCTCCTCCGGCATGAAACAACGCCTGAAACTGGCACTGACCATTTTCTCCGATGTTCCGGTATTACTGCTGGATGAACCCTGTACCAACCTGGATGCCGCAGGCATCCGGCTTTATCAGCAACTTATTACTGACTATAGTGGCGACCGCATGATCATCGTCAGTTCCAATGACGAACAGGAATATTTCATGTGTCCCAACCACATCAGGATACAGGATTATAAATAAGCTCCCCCTCCGATAGTAGCCCCGACAGCTGCTGCCAATGTCTTGTTTCTTATATTTGATCATTAACTTACTTTACTCAATATGCAAACTGCCAGTAAAAAAGTAATCAATGGCTGGGCGATGTATGACTGGGCGAACTCCGTGTACAACCTGGTAATTACCACCACTTTTTTCCCTATTTACTTTACCTCAGCAACCCATTCCGCTGAAACAGGCGACAATGTCTCCTTCTTTGGTAAATACTTCGTTAACTCCGCACTTTATGACTATGCAATGGCGGCCGCATTTATACTCGCCGCATTGCTGTCTCCTATCCTCTCCTCTATCGCCGATACGAGAGGTAATAAGAAAAGATATCTCATGCTGTTCACCTGGCTGGGTGGATTAAGCTGTATCGCCCTGTATAACTTTCGTGGTGGAAATGTAGAATATGGCATCATATTCTTTATCCTCGCCACCCTTGGCTATTGTGGCGGCCTGGTATTCTATAACTCCTACCTGCCTGAACTGGCAGCGGTAGAAGACCGTGACCGTATCAGTGCCAAAGGTTTCGCTATGGGGTATATCGGTAGTGTAATATTACAGCTGATCGGCTTTGTGCTGGTGGCAGTAAAACCATTTGGTCTCAGTGACGGAGATGCCGTACGGCTGACTTTCCTGCTCACCGGCATATGGTGGATCGGCTTTGCCCAGATCACCTTCCTGCGTCTGCCGGCCTCTAAGGGTACTATACAGGAACATAAGGCGGGTGCGCTGACTGAAGGGTTTCATGAACTCAAGAAAGTATATGCACAGGTAAAAACCATGCCTGTACTGAAAAACTTCCTGCGTGGCTTCTTCTTTTACAGCATGGGCGTCCAGACCGTAATGATGGCAGCTACGATCTTCGGTAGCCAGGAATTACACCTGCCTTCCACTAACCTGATCGTAGCCGTTGTTGCCATTCAGGTGGTAGCAATACTGGGGGCATGGGGTATGGCTAAGCTCTCCGGCAAATTTGGCAACCTGCCCGTACTGATGGTTGTGATCGTATTGTGGATCGGTATCTGTCTGGCGGGTTACCGTATGCAGACCGCTAATGATTTCTATATGCTGGCTGTTGCCGTAGGTCTGGTAATGGGCGGTGTACAATCCCTCAGCCGTTCTACTTACGCCAAACTGATGCCGGAAACAGAAGATACCACCTCCTTCTTCAGCTACTATGATGTTGTAGAGAAATTGTCCATCACTGTCGGCCTGACCACATTCGGTTACATCCACGAACTGACCGGCAGTATGCGTAATTCCGTACTGGCACTTATTGTTTTCTTTGTGATAGGATTGATCTGGCTCTTATCAGCACAGAAAAAACAAAAAAGCCTCGCTGCACAAAGCTGAAATTCACGAACTTCAGCAGGCAATCAACTGACAAGACCATGAAGTTATATACAATAGAGACGGGCAATTTTAAACTGGACGGTGGCGCTATGTTTGGCGTTGTACCTAAAAGTATCTGGAATAAACTGAATCCGGCGGATGAAAATAACATGTGCTCCTGGGCCATGCGTAGTCTGCTGATAGAGGATGGCGACCGCCTGATACTGATAGACACCGGCATTGGTAATAAACAGGACGAAAAGTTCTTCAGCCATTATTACCTGCATGGTAACGATTCGACCGATCAGTCACTGGCAAAACATGGCTTCAGCCGCAATGACATTACAGACGTATTTCTGACACATCTGCATTTTGATCATTGTGGAGGTTGTATAGAAAGACAGGGCGATAAACTGGTACCTGCATTTAAAAATGCGGCCTATTGGAGCAATGAGGAACACTGGCAATGGGCAACTAAACCCAATGAGCGTGAAAAAGCCTCCTTCCTGAAAGAGAACATCCTCCCTATCCAGGAAAGCGGTCAGCTGAAATTTATTCCCAGAGAAGAAGGCATTCCTTTCAGCAACGATTTCAACGTCCGTTTTGTACTTGGTCACACTGATTCCATGATGCTGCCACAGATCCAGTATAAGGATAAAACACTCCTGTATATGGCCGATCTGTTGCCAAGCAAGGGGCATATTCCCATCCCTTATATCATGTCTTACGATATGTTCCCGATGACAACCCTTCAGGAGAAAAAAAATTTCCTCCAGGAGGCCGTTGAGAATAAATATATTCTGTTTTTTGAACACGATCCTGTGACAGAGTGTTGCACGGTGCAGATGACCGACAAAGGCATCCGGGTAGCAGATACATTCAGACTGTCTGATGTATAAGCAGTGCCATATTGGCACCACGAGCCCCTGCTGCACACATTTTGCAATACCCTTAGCGGAGGATATATTACCATGGCTATACATTTGACTCAAGACAATAAATTGAAGAAGCTAATTGTTGTAGGAGACCGGGTGCTGATCAAACTGACCACTCAGAATGAACGCACCGACAGCGGCTTATACCTTCCTCCAGGCATGCAGGAAAAGGAAAAGGTACAACAGGGATATGTGATCAAAACAGGTCCCGGATATGCCCTTCCACTGCCTTCTGAAGAGGATGAAGCGTGGAAGCCGGAAGATGAGAAAGTGAAATATATTCCGCTGCAGGCAAAAGAAGGCGACCTCGCCATCTTCCTGTTAAGTGGTTCTACCGAGGTATCTTACCAGGGTGAAAAATATTATATCGTTCCACAAGGCGCTATCCTGCTCCTGGAACGCGAAGAAGATCTGTAACGGCCATTATGCCCGTTAGTTATTACGAATGTCAGGTGCGGATAAAGATTCCTCACCAGGCATTCGTAATTTTTTTGCGCATAACTATTGTCCGAAATCGCTTTTCTTTATCTTCAGTAAAAAATTCCACACCATGGCAACGAAAGAAGCATTTCTGGAATATATCCGCAATGGTTATTCCTTTAAGGGTGAACACGTTAAGCTTGGATGCGCCATGCTGGATGGCGAAGTTGTAACCGGCGCTGATGTATTTATACCCCTGAAAACACTCAACAGACACGGTCTCATTGCCGGCGCCACCGGTACCGGTAAAACAAAAACCCTGCAGGTCATCGCAGAAGCACTCAGCGACGCAAGCGTTCCTGTCCTGCTGATGGACATCAAAGGCGACCTGAGTGGTGTGGCCGCTGCCGGTACAAGCAATGCAAAAATTGAAGAGCGTTATCAGAAAATAGGCGGCAGCTGGTCTGCATCTGCCTACCCCGTGGAACTGCTCTCCCTCAGTAATGAAAAAGGCGCACGCCTACGTGCGACCGTCAGTGAATTCGGTCCCATATTACTCTCTAAGATCCTCGAACTGAACGATACCCAGGAAGGACTGGTATCCATGATCTTCAAATATTGCGATGACAGTAAACTCCCGCTGCTCGACCTGAAAGACTTTAAGAAAGTACTACAATATGTCAGCGACAAGGGTAAAGCGGATATGGAGAAGGATTATGGTAAAATCTCCACCACTTCTGCCGGCACCATCCTCCGGAAGGTAATCGGACTGGAACAACAAGGTGCCGACCGTTTCTTTGGAGAAGCCTCCTTTGAAGTGGACGACCTGATGCATATCAGTGATGATGGCCGTGGTGTGATATCTATTGTGAGAGTCGCCGACATCCAGGACCGTCCGAAGCTGTTCTCGACGTTCATGTTAAGTCTCCTGGCGGAACTCTATGCCTCCCTGCCGGAAGAAGGCGATCTGGAAAAACCAAAACTGGTAATGTTCATCGATGAAGCACACCTCATATTCCAGGAAGCCAGCACAGCCCTCCTGCAACAGATAGAAACCATCATTAAACTGATCCGCTCAAAAGGCGTAGGTATATTCTTCTGTACACAGAACCCGATGGACGTACCACCTTCCGTACTGGGACAACTGGGAATGAAAGTACAACATGCGCTACGCGCGTTTACTGCGAATGATAGAAAAGCGATCAAACAAACCGCAGAAAACTATCCACTCTCGGAATTCTATAAAACGGATGATCTGCTCACGCAGATCGGTATAGGAGAAGCACTCTTTACCTGTCTGAATGAAAAAGGCCAGCCTACACCACTTGCCGCCACCATGCTCGTATCTCCCCGTTCCCGTATGGACGTGCTGACCGATACTGAAGCTGATACACTAGTGAATGGATCCAAGCTGGTGAAGAAATATAACCGCGAAATAGACAGCGAAAGTGCGTACGAGATACTAACTGCCAAACTTCAGGAAGCAGCCGAAAAAACGGCAGAAGAAAAGCAGGAAAAGCCTGCTGCAAAAGGTGGCAGACAGAAAGAAGAAAAGAGTGTGTTGGAAACTGTACTGACCAGTTCTGCGGCCAGACAGGTAGGTCGTACTGCCGCTAATATCATTACCCGCAGTCTGCTGGGCGCCCTTGGCCTCGGTGGCAAAAGCAGCAAAAAAAGCAGCAGCTGGTTCTGATCAGTATTAAAAATATTCAGACAGGCCGGCCATGTGCCGGCCTTTTTTATATCCGGTCTTTCCAATACAGGAATAAGCATATCCCCGCAGCCAGAAACATCAGGATCAACAGGTTACCATAACGCAGTAACCAATGAGGTTTGTCCTTCTGTACTTCAAGTACAAAATCACCTTTCTCAGGCACCTCGTCGATTGCTTTATATCGCTTTATCATTTTCCCAGTTCCAGTTGATTCTTTACAAGTTTGAAGTAATGTTGCTTCAGCGCCACCAGCTCCGTATGATCACCTTCTTCTATGATCTCTCCTTTATCCAGAACGATGATCTTATCCGCATGTTTTACGGTACTTAAACGGTGTGCAATAATCACAACTGTCCTCCCTTTAAAAAACTCCTGCAGATTCTCCATGATCACTTTTTCATTATTAGCGTCCAGCGAACTGGTTGCCTCGTCAAAGAACAGGAAGGCCGGACCTTTATAGACCGCCCGCGCGATCAATACACGCTGGTATTCCCCACCACTTAAAGCAATGCCCCCGTGACTCAGATTCGTATGATAACCGGAAGGTAATTGCTCGATCATATCTTCAATGTTGGCAACATGCACCGCCTGCTGCAACCTTTCTTTATCAATCGTATAATCGTTATCCGACTCTGTAATATTGCGTAGTACAGTATCCGCAAAAATGAACCCGTCCTGCATCACCACACCACAGTTGCTACGCCAGTGACGGCTGTCCAGACCTTCCAGTGATTTGTCACCAAGATTAATGCTACCGGAAGTAGGGTCATAAAACTTCAGCAATAGTTTCATCAGGGTTGTTTTTCCGCTACCACTGGTTCCCACTATAGCCGTTACTTTTCCCCGGGGAATGGTCAGACTGATATTCTTTAGTACCAGCCGCGAACTGGCGCTTCCATAACGGAAGGAGACATTATCCAGCACCAGATCATTTTCTTCGTCAGATACATCGAAAGTATGCTTCTGTTTATCTTCCTCTTCCACATTCAGTACCTCTCCTATGCGCTCTATACTGATACGGGCTTCTGCGGCGCCATGGATGAATGCCACAAAACTATTCAGCGGCGTAGCCAGTTGTCCGATGATGTATTGTGTGGCCAGCATCACACCTAGGGTAATTCTACCTTCTATTACTGACCAGGCAGCCACAAAAGTGATAATGATATTCATCAGCTGCAGGAGGAAATTACCACCTACTACCTGTAACTGCTCCAGGCGCAATTCCTTCACCGCTGTGTTATACACCCTGTTCTGAACAGACTCCCACTCCCATCTGCGTCGGCGCTCACTATTATTCAGTTTCACTTCCTGGATACCATGCATGATCTCAAGAATACTACTCCTGTTTTCTACTGACTCGTCCCTTCTTTTATAACTCAGGACAGCCCGCTTTTTTACAAACAACATGATCCAGGTAAAGTACAACGTACTCCCCGCCAGGAAAATCAGGAATAAAGGAAAGCTGAATACACACAGTACTGTGCCGAACAACAATATGTTGATCAGGGAAAACAATACACTAAGTGAGGTATTGGATAAGAAGGTATCTATCTGCTTCTGATCTTCTATACGCTGAATAAGATCAGTGATCATTTTGGAATCAAAAAACGCGATCGGCAGTTTCATCATCTTCACCAGGAAGTCGGAAACGATGGCGATATTTACACGCTTACTCATGTACAGCAACAGCCAGCGGCGCACTATTTCGGCCCCCGTCTGTGACAGAAATAACACCAGTTGCCCGGCTAGAATCAGGTATACAAAATTGAGATTATTAAACCGGATACCTTTATCGACCAGCGCCTTTGTCAGAAAAGGGAAAACGACCTGTATAAAAGAAAGAATCAGTACTCCGATCATCACCTGATAGAGTATCTGCTTATGTGAGCGCAAATAAGGCAGCAAAAATCGCAGATCAAGAGGTCGCCCTGCTACTTGGTCCTCTCTATTATAAAACTCCGCAGAAGGTTCTAAAAACAGGGCAAATCCTTCCTGTTCCTCCTCTTTCTTAGTCTTCTTGTTGTATAACCAGCCTTCCAGAAACTTTGCGTGGGTATATTTTACCTTACCGAAAGCAGGATCTGCCACCCAGATATGCTGATCATCTGTCTTATAGACCACCACAAAATGTCGCTGCCGCCAGTGTACGATACAAGGCAGCGGTACGTCGTTCACCAGCGACTCAAAACTGATATTGAGCGCCAGTGTTTTCATCCCGATCTGTTCCGCGGCGTCGCAAAGCCCCAGTACAGAAACGCCCTGTCTGGTGATACCCGACATTTCCCTGAGCTGCTGAATGGAATAATTCTTTTTGTAAAAAGCACAGATCATCTTCAGACAGGCTGCTCCGCAGTCCATCTGGTCCAGCTGCCTGAAGAACGGAAATGAGGAAAATCTGATCAACTGATAACGGTTTAAGATAATTAGATTCTGTTGATCACTTTCAGTGATTCAAGGTGCAGTAATACATCTGCTATCATAGAAGGTGCTTCGATCTCATAGCAACTATCCAGGTGCGTGATCAATGCTTCGAATGTCTGTGGCGCAGCCAGAAAGCGCAATATGTCAAAAGCCAGTTCGGCAATGATAACCGCCTCTCCTTCTGCCGTACGGATCATAATCTGATCCATCGGAATATCTTCTTCCAGCCGGCCTCTCACTTCATATTTTATGCCTTCAGCAACACCGAATATGGTGGTATCCTCTATCGGCCGCTGTACATATTCTTTCTTACGAAACACGACCAGCCAGTTCTTCAGGGAAACCGTCTGCATAGACAATTCCGATTCCAGGTGGTTGCATGTGATCACTTCCTCCCGCACCACTTCAAAGCCAGCCCTTATAAAAGCAGCCCTAATCTCGTTGGCAGCCAGCTTCTCGCTGACGTCTTCAAACCCATATCCCAGTGGTCCGAGATGAATAAACACACCGCCCGGTTTCAACAATCTTTTTACTTCAGGCAATAAGAGCTTCAGGGCCAGTACGTCCGTAAAATAGGCAGAACAAAAAGCAGAGATACTGCCGTCTTTATGCGGAGAATGCAGGATATCCGAAATGTAACAGAAAAGCTTATCACTCACCTCGGGTAACGTATACCCGCTGAAAGGAGCATGATAGCTGGCGGTCAGTTCTCTGGCTACATAAGTATCCTGTAATATATTAGCGTAGTTGATTTCATGAAAATTGATACTCGCGCCTTTTAGCAACTGCTGAAAGAACCAGAGCATAGAAAAGGACAGATCTGTTGCATATACCTTTTCAAAATATCCGCAGAGTTCCACAGCGATACGCCCAACTCCTGCCCCTGCCACAAGAATATTCTCCCGGTCGCTGATGGCGTCACTGATTACTTCTTCCAGTGGGCCCAGTATTTCAGACAATTGCAATTCTCCTTCTTCCAGCCAGCACCAGTCCCGTTTCAGGTATTGAAAATCTTTCAGGACGGCGGCTGATGCGGAAGAAGACCTGGTCCTGAGCAGTGCAGCAGGACTCACACGCTCACATAGCATGTTGACCAGTGTGCCTATTAGCTCATTATTGCCGGACAATGCTTTTCTTAATTGCTGCCAGTATACCTGTCTGTAGGGTCTGTTCTCAAAAGCCTGTTCCAGTTCACCCAATTCAGTTTCCTTCTGGCGGGCAAAATCTGCGTATTGTTTTGCCATACCGGCAATATATTCCTCTTCGTCGCTCATAAACAATGGCACCCCATGCAGGTGCTGATAGTCTTTATGGCATACAGCACAACTGTATGTCTCCTCTTTTATAAGAGGCGCTCCGCATTGCAGGCAGATCATCTGATCGGCAGCAATGTCAGTATATGTAATCATCTGATTTATTTTATAGCAAGAAAACCCTCAAAACAAACATATTTCATCACAGACAGGATATCTACAAAACCGGCCCTTGTCAGCAGGTCTTTATTTCCGGTAGTAGAAAAAGGTTCCAGTACACCTTTCAGACTTCTGCTCTTAGCCAGAATCTCTCCGGCAGTAAAACCCTGCGCCAGTTTAAACTCCGTATAGAGGCTGGTAGCAATATCCTGAAAACGCGCATCATTCGCCCGTACTTTTTCAAACATGATTAACGCACCGCCCCAGTTGAGCGCATTGTATATTTTGTCCACCACCAGTTGCCGCACTTTCGGCTTTATGAATTGAAGGGTGTAATACAGGATGATCAGGTCACTTTTCTTCAGGTCGATATCAAGTATATCATCACATATAAAAGAAACCTGCGGATATGCACTGCATTTTTCCTTTGCAGCACTGATCATATCGGCTTCTCTGTCTACGCCTATTATTTCAACATCTTTTTCTTTACAGTTAATGGCTAACTGTTTGGTGAGTTCGGCTGTTGAGCAACCTATTTCATAACATACTGAATCGTCCGACAAAAAGAAATCCGATAACTTTACAATAAGGTCATGTCCTTCATGATATAAGGGAATCGACTTGGGAGCGTGTGTATCAAAGGCGGCCACAGTTTTACCGGAGAAGGTCCATCCTGCATTGGCGGCAACGATCGTATCACCGGCATGGAACGTTGTTAATTCGTTATCCATATTGCGGGGTTATTAGTGAAGGGAAAAAGACAAGAGCAGTATTGCTACTGCCCTTGTTTACACTCTTACGTAGTTTCGATTACAGCGCAGATGCTGTTTCCAGCGTAGTGTGGCAAGATGCGAGTGTACCACCTACGATTTTTGCCAGCGCATCTTCTGCTTTCACTGACTGTGCTGCTGCTTTCAGCTCTTCGATGGTCAGTTTTTTCTTTGTTTCGTTAGCTTTGGAGCTGTTTTTACCCATTTTCATACAATGAACGTTTATTTGGTTAACGCCTACTCTGTCGCAGATTTTCGGCTTCCTCTGTAAAACCCTTGTGTATTGTAAATAACAATTATCTCATTCTATCCCTTTCGCTGCCGATACCGATGGTATGTCTCTTGGCAGTTCTCAGTTTACTGTTGCCAAACTTATAACTGAGGTTCAGTTTAACAACCCTTGAATCGGTATAGGTTTTGTATCCGGAGTGCTGGTCCAGGTAGTTGATGTCCCACTGCCACCTGTTGGTATAGAAGATATCCGTTACACTTAACACGGCTGCAAACTTTGCAGAGAATGTTTTACGGATAGCTGCATCCACAAAGAAACGTGTACCTACTTCATACAAACCATTCAGCGATGGCGTTCTGTAATAAGCTGTCATCTCTGCCGTCACACTCTTAGATATAGGAAATGTATTATTCGCGTTGATATAAAATACCGGTTTCGTGATGTTATAAGTACCATTCAGATAAGGCGTCTTATACTGTATCAGGTAATTATTCCAGGTGATATTACTCTGCCACCATTTCGTGATTGTGACAGGAATAATAAAGTAAATACGGTAGTAATAGCAGTGATCAATATTTGCAATGATATTCTGCAATGACTGTGTATCATAATGCTGCTGTACTGACTGTTCAATCCTGTCGCTGATATTATCTATCTCGATCGCTACGCGATATTTCTTCCTGAATATATAAGCCAGTTCCAGCGTATTGGTATAAGAAGGCTTCAGGAAAGGATTACCCGTTGAATAAGCATTGGGATCTCTCCGGATGGCCAGCGGACTGAGATAATTATAATTCGGCCGCTCAAAGCTCGTGGTGTAAGAAAAATTAAATTCATGGTTCTTATTGACCACATACTGTGCGAACACAGACGGGAATACCCTGAAATAATTCCTGTCAACGATATCGTTCTGCCTTAACACACTACCTTTTGCAATGGTCTGTTCCACACGTGTACCTGCCTTTACCGTCCATTTCTTAAATGCCTTTTCCAGGTTAAAATAGGCGGCATTGACATTTTCTGTATAGTCAAACTTATTCAGTTGTGCAGTATCTACCCTGTATTTATCCCCTTCCAATTCCGCGTAAACGAGGTCGCTGTTATTCTCCATCCAGGTGCTTTTGGCGCCCAGTTCCAGGGTATAATCGTTCTTCAGCTTTCTTATAAAATCGACGGTAATGCCTTTTACATTCAGCTTTACAGGCGCTTCGTTCCTGAAGTAAGCAGAGGGTTTTCGTTCCTCCATATTTGGATTGAAGTAGGAAAAGAAATAGTCCTGTCCATTGTCCGCGTTGTAATGTGCATAGTCTGCATTTACACTCAGGGATCCTTTCGCACCCATTGTCAGATTATAGTACACATTATACAACTGCACACCTGACGGATATCTGATGGCGCTGTTAGTATGTACAATAGAATCTATATTGCCTTTGCTCCAGATATAAGTATCATTATCATACTGGCTTTTCCTGCGTACCCGCTGGGCATTGACCTGAAAACCTATTGTATGCTTGGCGTTGATGGTATAATCCAGTCCGCCGATCAGCGTATGCGATCTGTTGATTGTACGCGCATATTGTTGTTGATCGAAATACACCGGAACTGTCTGATCAGCATAATTAACATAAGATGGTTGCCGCTGATAATCTTTAATGCTCATGAAAGAATAGTTCGCATAAGCATTCAGCTTTCCTACTTTATAGTTCAGGTTTACCGCGGGACTGTATTTATCATATTTTCCCTGTCCGTATGTAAAAGACGCGGTTCCATTCATACCTTCCGCCTGGTTCCTTACTGTTCTGATATTCACCACACCAACACCTTGTCCTGCTTCATAGCGGGCAGAAGGATGTTTAATGATCTCTATCTGACTTACCTGATCGGCTGCCATACCTCTCAGCATGTTGCTCAGTTGTTCTCCGCGCAGATAAGTTGATTTACCATTTATCAATACTACAGCGCCTGTAGTACCGAGTATAGATACTGCACTGCCACTGGTTTCCACACCGGGTGATTTACCCAGGAGATTCCATACAGAGTTCCCGTTTGTCAGGATACTCTTCTCTACGTTCAGTACTATTTTATCGATCTTATATTCTATCAGTGGCTTTCGCGATGCGACAGTCACTTCTTTTAACAGACGAGGGTCTCTTTTCAATACCAGCGACTGTTCTGCAATATTGTTATCAGTGGTGGTAAGATTCAACGGAACAGATACTTCCCTGTAGCCGATTAACACTGCTTTCAGTGCGTAGTTTCCTTTCTTCAGGTGTCTGATTTCATAGCCACCTGCAGCATCGCTTTCGGCATTGGCAACTATTGTCGAATCGGGCAGATTCAACACAGTAATTTTAGCATATGCGATAGGTAACTGCGTACTATCCTCCTTCACTGTTCCTCTAATCTGTAACTGGGCTGACACCTGTAGGTGAATGAGTACAGACAATAGTAACAGTGACGCTGTCTTTTTACAAGCGCTCATCATAGGTTTTCATTTAAAAGCAAATCGGAACAGGATCTATTGGTTATTCGCTGGTTATTGAGTAATCATTTAAGAGACAAAAATTAGGATAACTAAACCTGGAAACCTGATTGGAGAAGTCCGCACGATCCAGTATATGTCTGATGTTTTCCAGTGTATGCTCAATACCTTCATGCAGGGATGTATAGAGATTTTCTCCTGCATCGGTATAGACTTCTGAAAAAACAACTGTTTGCATACCGGTCTTATATCTGCGGCTCTGGTCACAGTACCGGGCTATCAGTTCATGACGTTCTTCCCGGGAGAATGCATCCTTTAACCTGAACAACACATCAAAACATTTCACACGTTGCGCCACGGTAAATATTCCATGGAAAGCGTCGTAGATATTTCTTTTGTCAGCTGTTATCCCTGAATAATCTGATAATAATTTCAGTTCAGGATTGATCACAAAATACTCGTCCATATTGAACATGTAAGCATTGAGCATATTGTGTGACCACTGGTGTATCAGATCGTCCAGAAAGAAAGCGATGTTGCTGTTCGCATTTGCATTCAGGAACACAGTCCCCTGTAATTCTTTTGTAGCAAAGCTGTTAACGGGTTCGCTGTTAAAGATCACTATCTTGCGGTTTGTCATACAGGACATCCTGTAAAAAGCAGGACAGTGTGCTTCAATGAGCTTCAGTGCACGTTCCAGGTTATCGCGCTGTAACACGCTGATGTTGTAGGTATCAATCGCTGATGCATCCACGACAGCGTCTTCACGTACAGGGACAAAATACTTATAAAACAGGGGGTGATTGAATGGCAGCAATTCAAAACCACCAACCATCTGCAGCGGCACAAAAGTATGTGGCAGCAGTGTATCCCCATGTCTTACTTCGAAGGTTGTTCCTCCTCTGTAGCGCACCTGCGCTGTTTCTACATGGGTTGCACCGGTAAGGCAAATGCTTCCCATTTTAGGCAGATAAGCTATACCATGCGGATCAAATGTCGCTGTAAACGAATTTGGGCGCTGTTCTTCAGAAATGTATCCAAACAGGATCTGTTCCAGTGAAGGACGGTTGGGAGCTGTTGCGTTATTAAACCAGGCAAATAACAGTGGTTCCAGAAAGATATCATCATCATTGATGTCCAGTAGGGATATGATATTTTCGTCCTCCTTATATACCAGTATTTTTATTGTTTGCGCAAGTTCTTCCAGCTTATCCTGCAGTCTGAGATCATCAATAAAATCTGTTGATTGATCCGGTCTCCGCGTGATATTGAGGGGTAACATAGTGTTGTGGATGTTATGTTATGGGTCTTACTTTATTGGGCAACACTTCTTACTTCCTTTCTTTAATCTTCAAAACGAATTTAGCAACATTTTCGAATCCTCCAAAAAAATTTAGTCACGCATTGAGAACAAACGCTCAATCGACTTTACATAACTTTTCTTTGTCATTCCTACCAAAACGTGATCCACACCGGCTTTCAGACAATATTCACAAGCTAGCTCTGAAATTTCTCGTTTATCATTCGCAGGCAAAAAGCCATTTTGGACAAATTTATCTCTCCATGCAGCAGCTTTCAACGTGAGTTCTTTTCGCGAGTAATCTTTACATAACTGCTTCAGTTTTTCGTATATGCGTTTATGCGTAACCGGAATATTGTTATCATATAAAGTTCTGAGCAGAGGATACAAATGTGTCTGAAACACTTGCTCCACGGCGTCCGGAGTACCCATATTCATCCATCTCTCATGAATGATCTTTACAACCGGCAATGACAAGACATCTTCTTCAAGATCATTTTTAATCATCCGTTGTTGTATCAATGCCATCACTTTTTCTACCAGCAACACATCCTTCTCCATCTGCAATTTGGCCGTTTCTTTCTCATAGGAGGCAAACCTGATTATCTCATTCCCCTGTTGACTACTCAGTGGTCTGTTTGCAATGGTGATGATATCATTCTCTTTTGCAGCTGTTATAATGCTACGCCCATTATGATGTGGTATAAGCGCCTGCTGCTCAATCAGATTAAAAGGGAACTGTATGAACTTAAAATGATGCGCAGAACGAATGCTACGTGCGATCTCCAGCAGTTTATCAAGGTTTGTCGTATCATCGGCTGCCGTATCTAAAGGGAAGGTATTTGAACTAATACCATAGTACCTTATCAGACCTTTATCAACCTGTGCTTCCAGCCATTCAAACGCTTTGCGGATACGATGGTAATACTCAATTCTACTCACTGGCACGTTTGTTTGCCGGAAGTAATGTTCAGGGTTATGCAACAGGAAGGTGTCCACATAATCAACCTGCATACGTTGTAAGGAAAGCGTCAGCTGTAGTTCCAGGTATACCGGATGAATCGAATACTTCATCCTTTCAGAGAAAGTAATCACTTCATCTTCCAAGAGCTGACTATCTACAGTGTCTAACAGGGGCAAACTTTCACCCTGTATATAACCTGCTTTCGTTACAATAAAAACCTTCTCTCTCAGCTGATGCGCTGACAGCACCTCGCCGAGCAATCGTTCGGAAGCGCCATTCAGATAGTTACTGGCTGTATCCAGCAGATTACATCCGGCGTATATAGCAGCAAGAAGGGCTTCATGGTGTTCCTGCTGGTTAACTGATGTACGGTAAGCGCCAAATCCGGCGGCAGTAAGTTGTTGTATCGGTAACATATTTCAGGGTTTAAAAAGGGCTTCGGATCACTAAAATAAATCCTTTATAGCGTTTACCACATTTTCTTTAAATTTACTTTATCTATAACCCTCAAAAGTATAACATGAAGAAATTAGCTTTAACCCTTTTTGTCAGCCTCTTTTTCTTATGTACCCAAGCCCAGACAAATACCTCTACCGCTACGGAACACCCTGCAGACAGCAAAGTAAAATTCAAAAAGGAAAATGTTGACTTCGGTACCACTGCTTTTAACAAACCTGTTACTGTCAATTTTGAGTTTACCAACGTGGAAAAACAACCGGTGCTGATTGAAAATGTAAGGACCAGCTGCGGATGCACCGCTCCTACATGGACGAAAGAACCCGTGCTGCCAGGTAAATCTGGAAAAGTAACCACTACTTATTCTGCCAACTCTGTTGGACAACAAAACAAAACGATCTGGGTAAAGATCAAAGGCATTGACCAGGAAAAAGAATTACATCTGACCGGAACTGTACAGAACTAAGCCTTGCTACAATCACCTTATTGCCTGGCAGCAGCGTCACAAACGCCTTTCTGCCAGGCTTTTTTATTGGTTTCCCCCTTCCTGTTCCTGCCTGTCATACATTTTATTGATAATCATTTCGCAAGATTTATTATCTTATTGCCTCAATAGATCAAACTAAAGATTACATGGAAAAAATCATCAAAACCGGCATATGCGCCTATGGCATGTCAGGCCACGTTTTTCACGCACCTTTTATTCATGTACATCCCGGATTTGCATTCACGGCTGTGGTGGAAAGAAGTAAACACATGGCTCAGGAAAGATATCCTGATGTAAAGGTGTACAAAAGTGTAGAAGAAATGCTCCAGGATGACAGCCTGGAACTGATCGTTGTAAACACGCCCAACTATACACACTACGAATACACCAAAGCTGCGCTGAATGCGGGCAAACATGTGATCGTAGAAAAACCGTTCACCGTTGCATCCGAAGAAGGACAGGAACTGGTGGAACTGGCCAAAAGCAAAGGTCTTTTACTGAGCGTATACCATAACAGACGTTTTGATAGCGATTTCAAGATCGTACAACAGGTGATCAGCAGTGGTGACCTGGGTGATATCCTGGAAGCAGAAATTCATTATGACCGCTACCGCGAAGAACTCAGTTACAAGAAACATAAAGAAGCGGCATTGCCAGGAACCGGCGGACTGTATGACCTCGGATCTCACCTGGTAGATCAGGCACTGCAACTGTTCGGCATGCCTGACGGGATCTGGGCTGATATCCGTATCATCCGGAAAGAATCCCTGGTGGACGATTATTTCGAACTGGTATTCTTCTACGATAAACTGCGTGTTCGTTTAAAATGCAGCTACATCACCAGAGAGCCTATTCCTTCTTATCAGTTCCATGGCCGTAAAGGTTCTTTCATTAAAACAAAGGCTGATACACAGGAAACAATGCTGCAACAGGGACTCATGCCTGGCGCTCCTGGATGGGGTATAGAAGGCATTCATGAATGGGGTCTGATACACACAGAGAAAGACGGAGAAGTAATCAGAAAATACCTGCCATCACCAAAAGGTAATTACCTGGAATACTTTGACGGTATGTATGCCGCTATTGCAAACGGCGCACCTGTACCGGTTCAGCCTACTGATGCAGTCAATGTGATCCGTGTTATTGAAGCCGCATTTGAAAGCAGCAAAACCGGCAGTATCGTTAAACTGTAAAACAATCATTTTATATAAAGCGAAAGCCGTCCGCCAAAGGCGCGACGGCTTTCGCTTTATATAAAAATCATATTATCTGAGATATACTTTTCCATCGGCGTCCCGACCTGCTTTTTCCTCCAGGATCAGGAACTGCATCACTTCCAGCAGTGCGTCTTCCTCAATAGCTAAAAGCCGGTTTCTCACTACATGCCACTCCTCCGGTTCATTCCCTAACTGCGCTATTAACTGACTGGCAATTGTTGCACCTGCCTTCGCTTCCAGGGGCTTTTTTCTTTTCTCTATACACACATCACAGGTACCACATTCTGCTGTATTTTTCTCACCAAAATACCTTACCAGCAATTGTGTACGACAGACCTCTCTGTTCTCCACATAATTCATCATGGCATCCAACCGCGCTTTATAAGCCTGCATACGCTCTTTTATCTTCCCCGCATCTATCTGCAGACGTTGCGCTGATACCCGCTCCTGCGAAAAGCACAATTGCGGTTCTTCTTTACGCTGATTATACTTAATGATTCCCCGTTGATGTAATTGCTGTAACCATTGTACAATCTGTGGTTCAGGCTTTCTTAAAATACGTGCAAGTTGTTTTTCATACACCGGCACCGGCGTATCAAAAACACCTTCATACGTGCGCAGTAATGTCTGGGTGATTGGTTCGAAGTCCGCTTGCATATCAGTAAAATCATACAACGTCTGCTTACTGATCACAAACTCTACTCTTGAAGGCATGAACACACTTTCACTCAGTTGCAGTATACCTTCCTGTTCCAATATGCGTAACGCACTATAGGTAATCGTGATATTGAGATTAAATTTTCTTACAAAATCATTGATATCAAAATCGTAATATACTCCTTCTGCGCTGCCCACAGCCACCTGCAGATAGTTAACCAGACTTTGATACACTTCACGGATCTCGGGTATTTCGGGGAACTGTAATTGCATTGCCTGAACCATTTCATTCAGTTCCTGCTGTTGGTATAAGAGTACGGCATATGCCTTCTTTTCATCTCTTCCTGCGCGGCCCGCTTCCTGATAGTAAGCCTCCAGCGCATCCGTAGCATCATAATGTACTACCAGCCGTACATCCGGTTTGTCGATCCCCATACCGAATGCATTGGTACAGGCAATCACCCGTATACGGCTGTTGATCCACAATTCCTGCCGTGCAGTACGTTCATCTCCGGTCAGTCCCGCGTGATAATAGGTAGCAGAAATCCCCTCCTGTTCCAGCATATCGGCAATCTCCCGCGTACGTTTCCGGTTACGGCAATAGACGATCGCACTGCCGGGTACTCTTTGCAGGATGTGCTTCAGTTTTTCAGGTTTATTATCTTCTTCGATAACACTATAGGAAAGATTAGAACGGGCAAAGCTTTTGGTAAATATAGCCGCCCGTTTCATCAGCAGCTTTTCACAGATATCCTGCTGTACTTCAGGAGTAGCAGATGCGGTGAGCGCCAGTACAGGCACTCCCGGGAAATATCCCCTGATAGCTGCTATATCCAGATAAGCAGGACGAAAATCATATCCCCACTGTGAAATACAGTGTGCTTCATCAATAGCCAGCAGATTCACCGGCATACCATCGCAATATTCCAGGAAACGTTTACTCTGCAAACGCTCCGGAGAAACATACAGGAATTTATACTTTCCTCTGCGGGCATCTTCCAGCAGCCGTTCCACATCCTGATAATACATACCGGCATAGATGGCGGCAGCGGGTATATTCCGCTTCTGCAGGTTTGCTACCTGGTCTTTCATCAACGCGATCAACGGCGTGACGACCAGGCATAATCCTGGTTTCATCAATGCCGGCACCTGGAAACAAATAGACTTACCACCACCCGTAGGCAGCAATGCAAGGGTATCTTTTCCGTTGATGATCGACTGTATGATATCTTCCTGTAAAGGACGGAATTGTTCGTATCCCCAGAACTTCTTGAGTATGTCGGATGGATTGAGCATATCTGAGCAGGTGTAAAAATAAAGAATCTGCACCTACAGGATGCAATACTCAGACCACCTTTTTATAGCGTAATCTGACTGAGTTCACTGCCAGAACAATATCTGACAAGGCCATCACGCCGGCGCCTGAAATGGGGCTTAATACGCCAAATGCAGCGAAAGGAATAGCAATGATATTATAAATAAATGCCCAGAAGAGGTTCTGTTTGATTGTCAGGTAGGTATGTCGTCCTAATCCCAGTGCCAGCGGCAGTGAAGATAGACGGTTATTCAGCAGGATCACATTGGCGCTCTGCATGGCCACATGTGTAGCATCACTCAGAGAGATACCTATGCTGGCCCTTGCCAGCGCAGGCGCGTCATTGATGCCATCGCCTACCATTGCCACAGCGGCTTCTTTCATCAGTGCATCGATCTTCTGTAGCTTCTGTTCAGGTGTTTGTCCGGCAAATACCTCGGTAATACCTACCTGTGCGGCCAGTTCCCGGCATTTTCTTTCTGTATCTCCACTCAGCAGTACCGGCTTGATCCCCCTGTGTTTTAACAGCTGCACCATCTGGGCGGCATCAGGTCTGATTTCGTCGGTAAAGTCGATCCAGCCGGCCAGTTGCCCGTTTTTCAGCAGGTAGATGTTATGACTGTCATCTTTGGTAGCGTTTTCCGCCATTGTATAGGAGCCCAGCTGCCATTCATTGCCCTGTGTGTCTTTTGCCTGCATACCGCGGCCTTTGATCTCTCTGACCTGCAATAATCCGGCTTCTCCCTCTCCCTTCCATTGAGCAGAAAGAGAACGGGCAATCGGATGGGAGGAATATTTTTCCAGGCTATATACCGTGGCTTTGAACGCCTGTTCGCTTATGCCTTCAAAATGATAATTACCTATCTGTAATTTACCAGTGGTGAGGGTACCGGTTTTATCCAGCACCACATATTTAATATCCTTAAAGGCTTCCAGTGTGTTGGCTCCCTTTATCAGGATACCATTATTAGCAGCGCGTCCCAATCCGACCATAACGGCTGCCGGTGTAGCCAGTCCCATCGCACAGGGACAGGCAATCACCAGTACGGCAATACTCTTCATAATGGCTTCTCCGGTCGTTACCTGGCTGAAAAGCAGCCATCCGAGGAAAGTGGCAATGGAAATACCCAGTACCAGGGGTACAAAAATACCACTGATCCTGTCCGCCAGTCTTTGCATATCGGGTTTGCTGCCCTGGGCCTGTTTGACCAGTTCTATGATATAGGACAATACAGTATCCTTTCCTGTAGCGGTAATGAACATCTTGATACTACCATCTTCCATGATGGTGCCACCGATTACCTTATCTTTCTCTTTTTTTGATATGGGTGTGCTTTCACCGGTGATCATGGACTCGTTGATATATCCGTTACCCCAGTAAATAGTGCCATCCATCGGGATTTTGTCACCCGTATTGACTAATACTTTATCTCCTGGTTTCAGTGTCCGATTATCGACAGCATGGATATGTTCGTGATTTCCGTGGTCGGTGATCAGCCGTGCCGTGGTGACCTGCATACGTGCAAGATCCGCAATCGCGGTAGTTGTTTGTTTAACAGAACGCTCCTCCAGCAGATTACCCAGGAAAACGAGGGTAATGATCGCGGCAGCCGTTTCATAGAACATATACTCACCGCCAAGATGCAGTAAAGTACCTGTAAGGCTGTAACCATAGGCAGCGGTAGCACCCAATGTGATCAGTACGTCCATATTGGCCAGTCTGTTGACCAGGGAGCGCCATGCGCTACGCCCAAAGTGCCATAATCCCACCAGGTATACCGGTGTAGACAGGGCCAGCTGTACATATGGGTTGTGCAACCACCCCCAGTTTACCCACATATGCAGTAACAATGGAGCGGTAAATATGGCGCAGAAAATGAATTTAAAACTAAGGGTATTGAGAAATGCGGCTTTAGGCAGAGGCTGGTCAGGCAATAGTATCTGATAGCCCATCTGGTTAATGCCATTCAGTACTTCAGTAGCGGATGTAACGCCTTCCGGCAGGGTAAAACTCAACTCTTCTGTGGCAAAGCTCACATTTACGTCCTGCATACCTTTATGTTCAAGGTACCTGGACACCGATTGCGCGCAATTGGTGCAATGCATACCCCTTACTTTACAACTGATCGTTTCCATGTTCTACTGAATAAATATTAATATCAAAATACCACTACAAAGGTACCATGCCCCGTTTTACGCGAATAAAATATTAATGCAACGAAGTATCGGCATACGGGCTTATCATACAGATTATCAATCCGTTCCGGGTACCGGGATTTTTAATGCAACTGGGTAGCAACCAATGACATAGTAATTAGCTAAATTTACTGCATGGAATGGACATTTTCTCAGGAAGATCTGCCTGCCACGGCTGAAAGCTTCTGGCAACATTACAAGGGGCAACATATATTTACCCTGGAAGGCCCGATGGGAGCAGGTAAAACCACGTTTATAAAAGCTTTATGCGCCGCCAGAGGTGTAGAAGATGCGACTGCCAGTCCCACTTTTTCCATTATCAATGAATATGCTTTCAGGGAAAATGGCCAGCAGTATAGCATTTATCACCTCGATCTCTATCGTCTCAAAGACGAAGAAGAGGCCATCGCTGCCGGCGTAGAAGATACCATATACCGCGATCATGCAATCAGTTTCGTAGAATGGCCTGACATCATTAACGATCTGCTGCCTCCGGATACCATCCGGCTGCAGTTATCAGTGTTACCGGATAAAAAAAGGCTTTTACGCGCCGGATAATGCTTTCAACAAATGACGTATCTTTGGATACTCGGAAAAAATCACCCGGACCAATCTTGATAATCATATGGAGCAAAGGCAAAAACCTGTTGTGAGTGCTGGCTTTACATATTCACCACTGGAAGAAACGCTGGATATTCCTCAGAAAAATTCCCGTTTATTTATAGGTATACCAAAAGAAAATTCCTTCCAGGAAAACCGTATTGCATTAACACCAGATGCAGTAAGTATACTGGCCAACAATGGTCATCATATAGTGGTTGAACATAAAGCAGGCGACGGTTCTCATTTTTATGATACCGATTACTCAGAAGCTGGCGCTGAAATCCTATATGACAAAAAAGAAGTCTTTAAGGCAGAGATCATCGTAAAATCTGCTCCCCTCAATGACGAGGAAATAGAACTGCTACGTCCCCACCAGATCGTTATTTCTCCTATTCATCTTGCCGCACTCAAAATTGAGCAGGTACAGAAGATGATGGAAAAAAGGATTACCCTGCTTTCTTTTGAGAACCTGAAAGACGATGCAGGTACCTATCCGATTGTAAGGGCAATGAGTGAAATTGCCGGTGGCGCAGTCATGCTGCTGGCCGGTCAGTACCTCAGTAACAGCAATAAAGGAAAGGGTATCTTATTGGGTGGCGTAACAGGGATCCCGCCTACCAAGGTAGTCATCATCGGGGCTGGTATCGTAGGCGAATTTGCCGCCAGGACTGCGATGGCCCTGGGCGCTTCCGTAAAAGTATTCGACAATAATATCTATAAGCTGAAACGCCTGCAGAATAACATCGGCGTGCGTATATTCACTTCTGTTATGCAACCTAAGGTGCTGGCAGAACAACTCCGTAATGCCGACGTAGCGGTAGGTGCACTCTCCTCTCAGAATGGCCGTACCCCTATTGTTGTAACAGAAGCAATGGTCAGCAATATGAAGGCCGGCTCTGTAATCGTTGACGTAAGTATAGACCGTGGTGGCTGTTTCGAAACTTCTGAGATCACCAGCCACGAGAATCCGGTATTTAAGAAATACGACGTCGTACACTATTGCGTACCTAATATCCCATCCGGATTTGCCCGTACAGCATCAGAAGCGATCAGCAATGTGCTGATGCCGCTGCTGCTGGAAGCCGCCGATGACGGAGGCTTTGAAAACCTGGTATGGATCAAACGCGGTGTACGTAATGGTATCTATCTGTACAAAGGCGCGCTGACCAACTATCACCTCAGCGAAAAATTCAAATTAAAGTATACAGATCTGGAGCTGCTGCTGGCAGTGAAGGGCTAAAAAGTGAATCTTGCCAATAGCTGAAAGCTGTTTACCGCAGATTTACCACTCACATAGTTAGAGAATCCGTTACTGGTATTATACCTGGCTTCAATTCCGAACCTGTAAATATCAACACCGATGCCTCCTACAAGTGACTGCTCGTATTTACGGAGCTTTTCGATTGCTTGTATCCACTCTTCAGGTCTATAGTAATATCTGCGCGCATTATCCGTCTCTTTTATCATAAATCCATGCCCGATCCCGATGTTCGCATAGGGTCTGATAGCAGATTTAGTAGGATAGGTGTAACGAACCAATGTATTCACCTGTAAATAACTGAAGTCAAATTTGTAGTCATCTCCGATCTCCACTTTTGTAGCCGTTTTGATCCTTTTATAGAAAGCTTCAAATGCGATCGAAAAATTACGGCCAGCCCTTCCTAAAGGAACATTTGCCCATATGCCTCCTATCGGACTGTTATAGGAAGGGTATTTCCCTTTCGTGAAAAGCGCCGAACCATAGAAATTAAAGCTGTTAAAGGACATTCCTCCCATCAATCCGAATGTTACCGGGTAACGCACATTTCCCTTTTCGCTCAGGGGAGTAGCAACCGTCGCGGGATTTTTTTCTTTATTATAAGCCATAAAAAGCCGGGAGAGGCTTTTCTCTGAATAATTAGCAGTCAAGCTCTTACGAGAAATTCCTGGCGCATCTGCAAATAATTCAGATAACTGTTGTTTATAACGTTCGTCAGTAAATACTCCCTCTCTGTTGGTACCATACACATACGCTTTAATCAACTCCAGTTCGGTCACGGGAACATGCGCTGCGTCGTAGATATAATGCGCTCTTGAATGCTTGTCTATATACTCATACAGGTTATAGTGACCAGTAACCAGCTTATGCAGGAACACAAGTGTATCCCGTATTTCACGGGCGCCCATTTCGCTTTGTGCAGAAAAGTCTTCATAGGTGACATCAATTTTTACTTTACGGGATACATACTCATCCATAGCGTCTCCTATCCGGAAACCACTGATATCACCAGGACCAAAATGCTGGTCTGACGCATCGGATAAGCTTTGCTTAAAAGTGATGGAAGTAGGGGCCTGATACCAGTCACGGAAGTCTACAAAACCTTTCAGGGAATCATTTTTCAGGGTAATGATTGTTGCAGGAACATAATTTCGCTGTGCGATAGCAACACAGGCCACCGCCATACAGTACAGATACAGGATAAACGTTCTCATAAATATAAACAGGAAAAAAAAGCCCTGCCATGTTATGACAGGGCTTATATGTGAAGCTTCGATTACACAGATAATTTATATCCCAGGCCGATCGCCACCAGGATAGCAATACCTACCACGATACGGTAGTAGCCCCATACTCTGAAGCCGTATTTTTTCAGAGCATTGATAAAAAACTTGATCGCCACCATTGCCACTACAAACGCTACGACATTACCGATCAGAAGAAGCTTCAGGTTCTCTGTATTGGACATGAGCAATTCACGTCCTTTCAGCAGTTTGTAACCTGTAGCAGCTGCCATGGTTGGTACCGCGAGGAAGAAGGAAAATTCAGCCGCTACGTTGCGGGTGAGCTTTTGCTGCATACCGCCGATGATAGTCGCTGCGCTGCGACTTACACCGGGTATCATGGCCACACATTGCCAGAAACCGATACGTAAAGCCTTAAACAGGCTCATATCTTCATCCCTTTCGATGGTTTGTTTGGTAAACCAGTTGTCTACAAACAGCAGCACAACACCGCCTACGAGTAATGTAATCCCAACGACCAGCGGACTTTCCAGCAGGGCGTCAATTTTATCGGCAAACAGGTAACCTACAATCAATGCAGGTAATACTGCCACTACCAGTTTAATATAAAAGTTGACCCGGTTCTTATCAAATACCAGGAATTTCTTCCAGTAAAGTACCACTACCGCCAGGATAGCGCCTAACTGGATACATACTTCGAACAGCTTGGTAAATTCGTCTTTGTTGAGCTTTAACAATGCACTGGTGATTACCATATGTCCTGTAGATGATACAGGTAAAAATTCGGTTAATCCTTCCACAATTGCAATAATGATGGCCTGCCAGAGTTCCATGACAATTAACGGGTTTTAATTTCTGAGGTTGCTTGTTTATCAAAAAAAAGGCGATGAACTGGTCATCGCCATATGAAAATCATATCTTTTTACTGCTTATTTAGGTCTGCGCATGATCGCGTAGATCTCTACCACCAGGCCCAGTAAGATAACGATCGGAGCCAGTGTTATACGGCGGAAGCTATATACTTCTTCAGGTTTGAAGGTATTAGGATCATCGCTGTTGCCACCCATCATTAACAGGAAGCCCACTACTACCACTGCCAGTCCGGCAATCATGATCTTGTAGTTTTCTTTTGGAAAAACAGCACGGACGTCTACGCCTGTTTTCTCGACATTGATTGTCTTAGTTGCTTTACTCATATCTGTAGTATGGTGTAATTATCAGTTTAATAAAGGTCATCCAGCTTCAGACGCAGGTACTTCATTACTGAGCGGTGTGTACTCACCAGGGAGATAAAGATACCTATAATGATCATCCCGATGAAAAGCACAGCCATCATGAAATAGTCCCTCATACCTGCCAATTCAGGCAGCAGCTGGTCTGCAAAATAAACAATACCGATCAATCCAGCGATTGCCATCAGTGCACTGATAGCACCATTGATAATACTGCGGATATCGAACGGTTTGGCAATGAACCAGCGGGTCGCTCCTACCATCTGCATGGTTTTGATCAGGAAACGGTTGCTGAACATCGCCAGGCGGATTGTATTGTCAATCAGTACGATCACTACCAGTGCCAGCAGCACACAAATGCCGAGTATCACCAGTCCGATCTTACGAACATTTTCATTCAGCTTGCTTACCAGCCCGCGCTGATAAGAAATTTCTCTTACAATGCTCTGCTGTGACAGATTTGCCTCGATAATACGGAGGCTGTCAGGGTTCACGTAGGGAGCATTACCTTTAATATTGATACTTGCGTACAAAGGGTTATATTGTAAGAGGGTGATGAAATCCTCACCGAATTCTTTCTTGAAACGGTCTGCAGCCATCTCCTTGGAAACGTATTCAATAGACTTCACGTAGGGACGGGAAGCAATAGAATCACGCAGTGCAATGGCCTGGTCCTCTTTCACGTTATCCCTTAGAATCACCTGTATCTCAATACTTTCCTTAAAGAACTCACTCAGTTTATTGGCATGAATGACAATAAGTCCCAATGTTCCCAGCAGGAACAGGACAAGAGCCACTCCAATAATAGAGTACAGATAGGAAGGTTTAGATTTTTTTGATGATGATTTGCCGGGTTGCTGCGCCATTAATCTACCGTTTATTGGCGAAAATAATAAAAATTAGGAGTTATGTTTACTTTTGTCATCCTTTAACGTTATTTTATGCTGATACATGAGCAGCTTGAATCGACTCATGGACAGAACAGACAGATTATTATTTAATTATATGGAATACAATTTCAGGGCGATTGAGAAAAAGTGGCAGGCACGCTGGGTAGAAACGAAAGCCTATCAGGTCAGCAACAATAGCCCCAAACCCAAATGTTACGTACTGGACATGTTCCCCTACCCTTCGGGAGCGGGACTCCATGTGGGCCATCCACTTGGATATATTTCATCGGATATATATGCGCGTTATAAAAGACTAAAAGGCTTTAACGTGCTCCACCCAATGGGTTGGGACGCCTTTGGTCTGCCGGCAGAGCAATATGCACTGGAAACCGGTCAGCATCCGGCAGTGACCACTGCCAATAACCTGGCTTCCTTCCGCAGGCAGCTGGATAACATCGGATTCTCCTTTGACTGGGAACGAGAGATAAAAACCAGCGACCCGGACTATTATAAATGGACACAGTGGATCTTCCTCCAACTGTTCGACAGCTGGTTTAACCGCTCTCTTCAGAAAGCAGAAAGGATCTCCACACTGATCAGCATCTTTGAACAGTCAGGTAATGCTGCCCATGAATGTCCTGGTGATCGCTATATTAAATTCACCGCTGAGGAATGGAAAGAGTTCTCCGAAGTACGTCAGCGTGAAATACTCATGCACTACCGCCTGGCTTTCCTGGCCTTCGCAGAAGTAAACTGGTGCGCAGCACTGGGTACCGTACTGGCGAATGACGAGGTGATCAACGGCGTCAGCGAGCGTGGTGGATTCCCCGTTGTCAAAAAGAAAATGAGACAGTGGTTCCTGCGTATTACCGAGTATGCTAACCGCCTGCTGGAAGGACTGGAAACAGTTTCCTTCAGCGACGCAATGAAGGAAATGCAGCGTAACTGGATCGGTAAGAGCCAGGGTGCTGAGATCACCTTCCAGATCGATGGCGTTGAAAATGCAGGAGTTACCGTATATACCACCCGTCCTGACACCATCTTCGGTGTGGACTTTATGGTACTGGCCCCTGAGCATGATCTCGTATCACTCATTACCACCGCTGATAAAAAAGAAGACGTAGAGAAATACCTGGATTATGTACAGAGCCGCTCCGAAAGAGAGCGTATGGCAGAAGTAAAACAGATTACCGGTTGCTTCACCGGCGCTTATGTGCTCAATCCGTTCAACGGCCAGCGCATCCCGGTGTGGATCTCTGAATACGTACTGGCAGGCTACGGTACCGGTGCTATCATGGCCGTACCGTGTGGCGACCAGCGTGATTTCAACTTTGCCAAACACTTCGATATCCACATTACCAATATCATCGGCGACGCCTTCAACGGTGAAGACGCCAATGCTACCAAAGATGCTACTCTCCAGAACAGTGATTTCCTGGATGGTATGAACATGCGGGATGCCATGGATGTAGTGATCGATAAAGTGGAAGCAATGGGTATAGGCAAACGCCAGATCAATTACAAGATGAGGGATTCCGGCTTCAGTCGCCAGCGTTACTGGGGTGAGCCATTCCCTATCGTGTATAAAGACGGTACGCCTTACGCGCTGGATGAAAAAGAATTACCGGTTACCCTGCCTCACGTAGAAAACTATAAACCAGGGGAAGAAGGTGAAGGTCCGCTGGCAAATATCACCGACTGGGTAAACATAGACGCAAACACCAGAAGAGAAACCAACACCATGCCTGGTTATGCAGGTAGCAGCTGGTACTTCCTGCGTTATACAGATCCTAAAAACGCGGAAGTATTTGCTGACCGTGCTGCGACTGATTACTGGAATCAGGTGGATGTATACGTTGGTGGTACCGAACACGCAGTTGGTCACCTGCTGTACTCCCGTATGTGGACCAAAGCCCTGTATGACCTCGGTTATATAGGTTTCCAGGAACCTTATAAAAAGCTGATCAATCAGGGTATGATCGGTGGTAGTTCCCGTATGGTATACCGCCTGCGTGGCACAAATACCTATGTTTCTCATGGTCTGAAAGATCAGTACGAAACAGACGAACTGCATACTGATGTGAATATCGTAGACGGCCTGGAACTGGATATACAAGCGTTTAAGAACTGGCGTCCGGCCAATAAAGACGCAGAATTTATCCTGGAAGACGGTAAATATATCTGTGGTGTAGTCCTTGAAAAAATGAGTAAAGGAAAGTACAACACCGTAAACCCGGATGATGTCGTAGAGAAATTCGGTGCGGATACCTTCCGTATGTACGAAATGTTCCTCGGTCCGGTAGAGCAGTCTAAACCATGGGATACCAAAGGTATCGAGGGTGTGCACCGCTTCCT